>JBGQCE010000166.1:0-7274 GCA_041495185.1 Bradyrhizobium sp. | reverse complement strand
TGGCAGGACAAGAGCGGCTACGGCCTCTATGCCGACGCCATGATGGAACTGGACTGGGAGGTCGGCGAAATTCTCAAGAAGATCGATGATCTTGGCATCGCGGACAACACCATCGTGATCTTCACCAGCGATAATGGCGCCGAAACTTTCAGCTGGCCGGATGGTGGCAATCATCCGTTCCGGGGTGAGAAGGGCACCACTTTCGAGGGTGGCTTCCGCGTGCCCATGGTGGCGCGGTGGCCCGGCACGATCAAGCCAAATACCATCGTCAACGAAATCTTCGCCAGCGAAGACTGGATGCCGACCCTGTTGGCCGGCGCGGGCGATCCGGACGTGAAGGAGAAGTGCCTGAAGGGGATGAAGGTTGGCGACAAGACCTTCAAGAACCACCTCGACGGCTACAACTTCGTGCCATACCTCAAGGCCCAGGAGCCCAAGGGGCCGCGGCATGAATTCTTCTACTTCACGGACAACGGCGATCTCACCGCCGTGCGCTATGATGACTGGAAGATCACATTCAAAACCATCAAAGGCAATCTGTTCACCGGCACAGAGGAATCGACCAACGTTCCCCTCGTGACCAACCTGCGGCAGGATCCGTGGGAGCGCTACCAGGATCAATCGATGATGTATGCCCGGTGGTGGGGTGACAAGCTGTGGACGTTGATTCCCAGTTCAGCCATCGTTGGGCAGTTCCTGCTGACCTTCAAGGAATATCCGCCAAGCCAGACGTCAGGAACGTTCGGCATTGAAAAGGCGCTCAAGATGATCGAGGCAGGAAGCAGCGGCGGCGGCAAATGAACGGCATTCGGTTTTGAGCGCGCACTGAGGGACGCGACTGCGGCCTTCAGTGCCTGCAGTCAGCCAGCGCGTTGGGAGTGATGGGCATGGTTTTTCTGAATTTGCCGCGCTGGCTCCGTTTTGTCCTGCTTGTCGGTGCTGTTGGTCTCGTGTCAGGCGCAAGCCTCCTTGCCTATCGGTACCATACGCGTCCGGTAACGCTAACCGTAGCGGTGGGCTCGATTGACGGTGAGGCTGCCAAGGCCATGTCGGCCATCGCAAGCCGGCTGGTTTCGACGAGCGCCCCGGTGCGGCTCAAGGTTATCGACAGCGGCACCGCATTTGAAGCCGCCAAGACCTTTTCGTCGGGCAATGCGGATCTCGCAGTGGTTCGCGGCGATGTCGGTGACCTGTCACAAGCGCAAGCCGTCGTCGTTGTGAGCCATATGGTCGCACTCATCCTCGCGCCGCCGGGTTCGACCATCGACAGCATGAACAAATTGAAGGGCCACCGTGTGGGCGTGATCGGAGGTGAAGCGAATGCCAAGATCGTTGATGTGCTGAGCAAGGAATACGGGCTCGACCGCGCGCGAGTGTTCAAGGATATCGCTTTGTCGGATGCCCGGCGAGCCATTCAATCCAAAGAGGTTGCTGCGCTGCTCATTGTGATCCCGTTAGCTGAAAAATATTTGTCGCTCGTGCGAGGCTTCATTCAGCAGGGTCCAAAGGCGTTGCCGGTACTGATCCCGGTCGATTCCGCCGGGGCCATCGCAGAATCCGAACGTGCTTATGAAAGTTTCGACGTGCCCAAAGGCACACTGCGCGGAGCTCCGCCGGTCCCGGACGATGACGTGACCACCTTGAGAACCTCCCTATATCTTGTTGCAAACAAAAAGCTCAGTTCCGATTTGATCACTACTCTCACGCAGACGATCATGAGCGTGCGCAGGGATCTTTTGGGCGAGCAGCCTATTTTCGCGCAAATTACCGCTCCCAGCACTGACTCGGATGCTTACCTTCCGCTGCATCCTGGAGCGGCGGCCTTCTACAACGGCACCCAACAGAGCTTCATGGATGAATACGGCAACTGGATCTATTTAACGCCAATGGTGCTGGGGGGCGCTGCCACGGTGCTTGCCGCGGCCTGGAAATTTCTGGGGCTTGGAAACCCAGCAACCGGTGAAGGCCCCCTGGATTCTCTTTATGCCCTGGGGCGCCGGATCCGGAACGCCGGCACAGAGGCCGAGCTGTCAGATATCGAAGAAGAAATTGACGACATTCTCAAAGCGCAACGCGCCAAATCCGCTGACGGTGACGAGCGCGCGGTGGACGACACGACATTGAATGTGGCGGCGCATCGGCTGGAGAGCCTGATTCACGATCGACGAGCGATGCTTGCGAAGAGACCGACGGTCGTCTCCGCCGCCTAGGCGACGCAGCACCTGGTCGCCAGAAATGACGGGGGAGACATTGAGTATGAACGATCTGTTGATTTCGCTCCTTGTGTTCGCGCTGATATTTGGCGGCGCCCTGGTTGGGGTTGCTGTCCGGCCTTTGTTGTCGGAGCAGCACCTGCATCCGGACTCCAAGGACGTTGTAAAAATGGCAACGGGTCTGATCGGCACATTGGCCGCACTTGTGCTGGGTCTATTGATCGCGTCCGCGAAAAGTTCATTCGATCAGAAGACCAGCCAGGTCAGGCAAATGACCGCCACGATAATCCTGCTGGACGATCTGCTTGCGCAATATGGTTCGGAAACCACTCCTGTCCGAAATCTTCTGCGCCAGAGCGTTCAGCCGTTGGCCAATCGCATTTGGCGCGAGGAAGAGCTTCCGACTGGCAAGCTCGCTCATTTCAAGTCGAGCGCCGAGGCGTTTGCATTCGAAAAGGAACTGGAGCGCCTGTCGCCGAACAACGATGCGCAACGTTCGCTGCAATCCCGCGCCATTCAGGCCTTCACTGACGGTGCGCAGATCAGGTTGCTGTTGTTTGCGCAGACCGGCGGCTCAATCCCGACACCATTTTTGATCATTCTGGTTTTTTGGCTTAGCGCTATCTTCGTGAGTTTCACCCTGTTTGCGCAAACCAATCTGGTCGTCATGGCCTCTCTGTTTGTATGCGCGCTGTCATTTGCCTGCGCAATTTTTCTGGTTCTGGAGCTTGATAATCCCTTCACCGGGTTGATGGGAATTTCAAGTGCAACACTGCGAAGCGCGCTCTTGCCGCTGAGTCCATAGGTATTTGAATTGAAGAATACAAACTTGATCGGGATGGCGGCAGTGATTTATTCCGAAAGGTGCGTCAGAGTTCCAGCATTCGGGAATACAAAATATGCGTCTTCGATTGATCGCTAGCTCACAGTGATCGGGGGCTATTGCGCTAACGCCGCGTGGCGGCCAGCTGGCCGCATTGTGAGCACCGGAAACACCTCGACAGGAGAGTAATATGATAAAAACCACGACAGCCCTGGCTTTAGGCCTGCTTATTGGCCCCCTCCTTTCACTCGGCACACAGGCGCAGGCAGCCGTCACGGAACAGGAGGCACATGCCATCGGCGTGGACGCTTACGTTTATCTCTACCCCCTCGTCACGATGGATATTACGCGCAAGCAACTCACCAACACCGACAAGGGTTTCGGCCGCGGTCCGATGAACGTTTTCCACAACGTTCCAGCCTATCCTCCGGCCAGCGATAAGTCGGTTGTCCGCACGAATTACGATACGCTGTACTCGATCACCTATCTCGATTTGCTCAAGGAGCCGGTTATCGTTTCGGTCCCCGATACGGGGGGCCGCTTTTACATTCTGCCGATGCTCGACATGTGGACAGATGTGTTCGCGTCAGCGGGGTGGCGTACGACGGGAACGCAGGCAACAAATTTCCTCATGACTCAGCCCGGCTGGAGACCCGATCTACGCGACCGCTTCATCGACGAGTTCAAATTGCCAAAGAATACGCAGCGGATCGACGCGCCGACGCCCTATGTCTGGATCATCGGGCGCACGAAAACCGATGGACCGGCAGATTATGAAGCGGTTCGCAAAATTCAGGCTGGCTTCAATGTCACTCCGCTCTCCGAGTGGGGCAAGACGCCCAAGCCGGTCGAGCTTAAAGTTGATCCCTCCGTCGACATGAAGGCGCCGCCGCGCGAACAGGTGGACACTATGCCTGTCGGACGCTTTTTCGCCTATGCGGCTGAGCTAATGGGCCAGCAACCGCCTCATGTCACGGACCAGCCGATCCTCGCGCAAACGAAGAAGCTGGGTATCGAGCCGGGCAAGCCGTTCGACATCGTAAAGGTCGATCCGGTTATCGCCAGGGCGCTCGATACAGTCCCGGAGGACGGCCAGAAGCTCATGGACTGGAAGCTGCCGACCATAGCGCGCGTCGTCAACGGCTGGTCGATGAATACCGACACAATGGGCGTCTACGGCAATTACTATCTCAAGCGGGCGATTGTCACCCGTCTCGGCCTCGGTGCGAACCTGCCGGAAGACGCGATCTATCCGTTGAACCTCGCCGACGAGACTGGAAAGCCGCTCGACGGATCGAACAAGTATACGATCCACTTCGACAAGGGATCCACCCCGCCAGTGAACGCCTTCTGGTCCATCACCATGTACGATCCGGAGGGGAACGCTTATCCCAACAATCTCGAAAGGCAAGCCGTGAGTTCATGGATGCCCTTCGTGTTCAATGCCGATGGGTCGCTGGACCTTTATTTTCAGAACGAGAACCCCGGCAAGAACAAGGAGGCCAACTGGTTACCGTCACCGAAGGGAGGCTTCAATCTGACCATGCGGCTGTACAGCCCGAAGTCCGAGGCGCTCACCGGTAGATGGATCCCGCCCTCGATCACAAGAATTCAAACTGTGTCGGGCTTGACGGCCCAGTGAAAATAAGCGCGGGCATCGACGTCGAGCGTCGGTGCCCGTGGCACGTCGAATGTGGCCTCTTGGCGCATTTCGGACATTCGATCTGACTGCCGCTGTTGCTGACAGGTGAATCATGCGCGCCATAAACGTCTTCATTGCCAGAACCATCAAATGGTTTCTCATCGTGTTCGGCCTGGCCACGTGCGGGACGTTGCCGTTCGCAATCGACATAAACTACATCACGCCGATGTTTCGCGGGCTCGTCGACTACACGCCTTCCAGCGTGCCCGCACTACGGCACTGGGGAATAATGGTTTTTGGAATCGGGGCACTGATGGTGGTTGCCGCATTCCGCCCGTGGTTACGCTTCGAGACCATGTTGTTCAGCACCGTCGAGAAGGCCTTCATGGTCTATTTGTTTCTCAGTAATCTGAGCCAGCCCTGGGCAATGGGCTACATTCTTGCCTTCGTGGTCGATTCAACGATCGTCGCGTACAGCATCCTGTACTTCATCAGCGATCAAGGCCGACGCGGGCGATGGATCGTAAGCGGCCCGCCGATTAGCTGAAGGAGCGTCATCCCTTGGGTGACTGCTCCTGGCACAAAGCAGACTTGGTAGCTACGTCTCGCGATGTCCGCTCATCGGAGCAAAGCGGATGCTTCGGGTTCCGCACTTCGACCATCACCGTGTCCAGCATCGGCAGGTCCGAGCACGCCCTAATCGTCCTCGAACTCATCTTCCTCGTTGACCTTGTCGCTTTGCCTATGCCGATGCGACGAAACTTTCCTGCCGCCGAGCGATCCCGTCACGAACGGCTCGCGCGAGGCGTAGGGATTGCGCTGCCCCGCGCGTGCGGCGACCTCTTCGCCGGAGACCGCGGCCGGCTGGCAGATCACGCGCTGGCTGGCGCGGCGCATCAGGTCGACGTGGATGTGATCGTAGTGATAGGCGTTGGAGCCGGGCGCCAGCACGGTCGAAAATTGCTGGCAGGCCGCGGCCTGCACGTCGCGCAGAAAGCCCTGCTCTTCCGGCAGCCCCTTCCAGCCATCCTTCACCGAAACCTGCCGTCCGTCGGCCAGCGTGAAGCCTGCGATATCCAGCGCATTGCCGAAGGCGTGTTCGGAAACATGCGCACGCGAATTGCCGTTCATGCCGCGACAGGAATAGGCGGAGATTTGTCTGATCTCGACGACGCGCGCGCCGAACCAGCGCTGTGCTGCGGGCTGCACGGAATCGGCAAGCCAGCGATCGAGCGCCGAGACGATCGGACATGCGAGCGTCGCCGCCGGCTTCATCGCAACCGGCCCGAACGTTGCAACCGGATTACCCCGCGCCGGCCCGAGCCGCGGCAGGCGATCCGCCTGCGGCAAGCCTGCAGCCGCATCGGGGCGCTCCGGATAGGGCACCGAGGCGCGGTCGCGTGGCGGATAGGGTTGCGAACGCATATACGGCGCAGGATTCTGCCTTTGCCCGGGCGGCTCCCTCCACCCCGGCGTACCCTCGGGCGGCAGATCGATTTCGTCTTCCTCCGGCGCGACACCAGGCGCCGTCAATGAAATCGGGCCATTGGGCGCGGCGTAGTTGGGCTGGCGCACCGCGGTATCCGGATATGAGGATGCCGGAGGCGGCTGCGAGATCGGCCAGCGCGGCGCATTGCCCACGTTTCCGGGCGGCCGGAGTATTTCATCCGCAAAACCGAACGAACCGCTGCCTTCGCCGAGCGCCGCGACCTTGAGCGGATACTCCGCGCCGCAAACGCCGGGGCCGGAAATCGGGTCGATCCGGACCAGTTCGGGGTTTTCCTTGACCGCACCGGATTTAAGGCAGGCGACTTCGGCCTCGGCCCGCCACGGTTCGCGCTCCGCGGACTGGAAAAATCCGCGGCCGCAGCCCGCCAACGAGATAAGGACGAAGGAGCCGACGAGATACAAACGAACTCCGCGCGTCATCCGCGCACGTTCGGCGAATTTATTTAAGGACTCTTCAACACGTTGAATTCACGACTCTTTAACCACGTCGCCCGCTGTGGAGATGTGGCGAGCGACAGCAGCGCTGACTTTTTCCGGCTGGAACGCTTTGCTAGCTTTGCGCGTTACAGCGGGCAGCGACGTGAACCAGGGAGGTTTTCCCGATGACCTTGACCGGTCCTTTCGTCAGCAGACTGAGCGTTGTTACCGCGTATGTCGCAATCGCCTTTGTCGGCGCGATTGTACTAGGCGTGATCTAGGAGTTCGGTAACCCAAGGAATTAAGGCGCCCGGCGGTCTGGACCATTCCAGCCGCCGGGCGTTTTCTTTGTCGGGCTCAAAGCCTCGCTAGATCATGATCCGATTCAATTGAATCGGATCATGATCTCATCTCTTTGTTTGAGCATGATCTTTTCGGAAAACCGGTTCCCACTTTTCCGGATCATGCTTCAAAAATTCGAGCAGCTCGATCCGGTGATGCCGCCGATCGTAAAATCCCTGCAACGATCGGGTAAATCCGATCGTTAAAATCACCTTTCCCCGGGCAAGCGTCCGCAAACAACGTTTCGCGCGACACCGCGACGAAACAATTCCGGCGCCCGACGAAACCATTTTGCGCCTTTGGCGCAAACATCCTGAAACCTTTGCCC
>JBGQCE010000165.1:0-7291 GCA_041495185.1 Bradyrhizobium sp. | reverse complement strand
GACTTCGCGGCTTCCGCGCGCGCGCTGATATCAGCCAAATATACCGATACAAAACGCATCGTCGCCCATGGCGGCAGCGCTGGCGGCATGCTGATGGGCGCAGTCGCCAATCGCGCCGGCGCGTTGTTTGCAGGGATCGTCGCCGAAGTGCCGTTCGTCGACGTGCTTAACACCATGCTCGACGACTCGCTGCCGCTGACGCCGCCGGAATGGCCGGAATGGGGCAATCCGATCGAAAGCGCCGCCGATTTCAAGACCATCCTGTCCTATTCGCCTTACGACAATGTCGCGGCCAAGGACTATCCGGCAATTCTCGCGATGGGCGGACTGACCGACCCGCGCGTCACCTATTGGGAGCCGGCCAAATGGATCGCGCGGCTGCGCGCGACCATGACCGGCGGCGGTCCCGTGTTATTGCGCACCAATATGGGCGCGGGCCATGGCGGCGCGTCAGGCCGCTTCAACCGGCTCGACGAAGTCGCGATCGCCTATGCGTTTGCGCTGTGGGCGGTGGGGATGGTGGAGCAGAGTGAGGAGATTTCGTAGCCCGCTTGCGCAGCTCTTCTCCCTCGCCTCGCTCTTGCGGGGTCGAGACGAGCGAAGCTCGCTCTTAGATGGTTGGGTGAGGGGCTCTTCGTCCCGCGACTCCTGAAGTTAAATCGAGTGCGGTACCCCCTCACCCGAAGCCTTCGGCTTCGACCTCTCCCCGCGAGCGGGAGAGGTTAGGAGACGTCACCTTCCCGTCTTTTTCCGCCACGCCGCGAAATCGACCAGCGTCTGCTCCTCGGTCGCCGGATAGAGCCCGAGAATCGAGCGGCCGCCGCGGACCTGCTCGGTGACGAAGTCCTCGAACGCGGTCATCACCCGCTTGATGGCGGCCGTTGCGGGTTGTCTTGAAGCCGCAAAACGTTCATCGTCATCATCCGTCCCGGCCGGAAATATCGCCTCCGGCCCATGATGCCAGGAAAGCGTCGCCGTTCTGCCCGGTTGCGTGCCAGAGCGGTACGAAAACGGCGCGGAAGCAAAGATGAAGCTTACAGCCAGACTAGCCATCGCGATAATTTTGCTGGTTGCCATCGCGGTATCGGCGGTCGGATGGCTGAGTTATCGCAGTCTGGAACAGGCGCTGCTGCCGCGCGTCCTCGAACGCATCGAGACGCATTCACGGTTAGTCGCAGCCGATATCGAATCCTACGTATCCGGTGTACGCGGCGATATCGAAAGTTTTCGATCCGCTGCCGGGTTGAACGGGTTGATCCGGGCCCGTCTGGCAGGCGGTATCGATACCGTCGATGGCGTCTCCGAAAAAACATGGCAGGAACGGCTCGCAAATGGTTTTTCGGGCGTGCTCAGGGCCAAACCTGCATACTCGGAGCTTCGCGTTATCGGCGTCAATGACGGCGCACGTGAAATCTTCCGCGTCGATCGCTTAGGCCCGAACGGGCAGGTTCGGAGCGCTGCCGAAGCAGAACTGCAACCAAGGGGCGACCGAACTTATTTCAAGGAAACGATCAAGCTGCCGCCGGGCGAAATATACGTCTCACCGCTTGATCTGGATCGGGATAACGGTGTTACCGAGACGCCGCACAGGCCGACGCTGCGCGCAGCGACGCCAATTTTCTCGCCCGACGGCAAACCGTTCGGCATTTTCATCGTTAACGTCGACATGCGGCCGGCTCTCGACCGCGTCCGGTCGTCGGCGCAGCAGGGTGGACAGATATACGTCGTCAACCAACGCGGCGAATATCTCGTTCACCCCGATCCTGCTCGCGAATTCGGCACGGAGTTAGGCACGCCGACCGACTGGCGGGTCGACTTCCCGTATTTGGCGACGTCGCTCGGAGCACCGCAAGGCGTTGCGCATATCGTGACCGACCAAGCTGGACGGCGGGGCGCGGCGGCGGTCGCTCCCGCTATCCTGGCCGGCAAAGAATGGCTCGGGATCATCGAGACCGTTCCGAGCGCCGTCTTCATGATTCCGGCGGCGGCCATCAAGAATACTTCCATTCTGGTCGGGTTGATCGCGGTGTTATGCGCGGCAGCAATGGCCGTGTTTGTCGCGAGGTCGCTGACCCGGCCGATCAATCAATTGACCGCGGCCGTCGAGGGAATCGGCAACAACGATCCGGTCGCCATTCCGGTCAATGCAAGCGGCGAGACCGGTGTGCTGGCGCGAGCATTTGCGCGCGTGATGGGCGAAGCGAATGCAAAAACTGCAGCATTGCAACGCGAGGTCGCGGAACATCGCCAGACCGAGGCCGCGCGAGACCACCACGCGGCGCGCGAGCGTCTTTTCAGCGCCGCGGTGGAATCATCCAGCGATGCCATCGTCACGAAATCCCTTGACGGCACCATAACCGGCTGGAACCCGGCCGCGGAACGCCTGTTCGGATATACCGCGGAGGAAGCGGTCGGCAAAAATATCGATCTCATCATGCCTCCCGACCGGAAGGCAGAAGCCCATGACATCCTGCGCCGGATCGGCTGGGGCGAGACGATCGAGCACTACGAAACCGAGCGTTTGCGCAAGGACGGCCGCCCGGTGGAGGTCGTGCTCAGCATATCGCCGATCAAGACCCCGTCGGGCACGATCATCGGGGCATCGAAGACCGCCCGCGACATAACTGAGAGCAAGCGAACCGAGCAGGCCCTGCGCCAGCAGATCGAGGAGCGCCGCCGTATCTTTGAAACTTCCCAGGACCTGATCCTGATCACGGATACCAGGGGAACTCTGGTTCAGGTGAGCCCAAGCGCCGAAACCATACTGGGGTACACGCCGAAGGAAATGATCGGTCGCAACGCCAGCGAATTCCTCCATCCCGACGACCTCGAAATCAGCCGCGAGGAAATGCGCCTGGCACGGCGCGGGCAACGCGCGCAAAATACCGATTCGCGCTACGTCCGTAAGGACGGGCGGATCGTGATGCTGTCGTGGATGGGCACATGGTCTGAACCGGTCAGGCGGCACTTCTTCGTTGGCCGCGATATGACCGAAAGCCGGCGGGCGCAGGAAACATTGCGTGAAAGCGAACAACTGGCGCGCGGCATCATCGATACCGCGCTCGATGCTTTCGTCCAGATGGACGAAAACGGGACCATCTCGGACTGGAATTCCCAGGCGGAAAAGATATTCGGCTGGTCGCACAGTGAAGCGCTCGGGGAAAGCCTGAGCGAATTGATCATTCCGGAAATAAACCGTGCCGCTCACAGGGCAGGCATGGCGCACTTCCTCCGCACCGGAGAAGGCCCGATCCTCGGACGCCGTATCGAAGTCGAAGCGATGCGGCGCGACGGAAAGGAAATCAAGGTCGAATTAAGCATCACCGCGCTGAGGCGCCGCGACGGCGTTGTGTTCAACGGATTCATCCGCGATCTCACCGACAAGATCGCAGCGGAAGAACGGCTTCGGCAGGCCGAGAAGATGGAGGCCGTCGGTCAGCTGACGGGCGGCATCGCCCATGACTTCAACAATATCCTGACCGTGATCACCGGCACGATCGAAATCCTGGCCGAGGCCGTCGAGACAGAGCCGCAACTCGCGGCCATTACAAGGATGATCGACGAAGCCGCGGCACGAGGCGCCGATCTTACCCAGCATCTTCTGGCGTTTGCCCGCAAGCAGCCGCTTCAGCCGCGCGAAACCGACGTCAATACGCTGATCATCGACACCGCCAAGCTGCTGCGGCCGACACTGGGCGCGCGCATCGAGATCGAATCGGTGTTCGACGACGAAACCTGTGTGGCGACCGTCGACCCCAACCAGCTGGCGACCGCAATTCTCAATCTTGCGCTCAACTCCCGCGACGCCATGCCCGACGGCGGCAAGCTCATCCTGGAGACCGGCTCGGCTTACCTCGACGAAGATTACGCAACCATCCACAGTGACGTTCGGCCCGGCCGCTATGTCCTGATCGCGGTAAGCGACACCGGAACCGGCATTCCCGCCGCGATCCTCGACAAGGTGTTCAACCCGTTTTTTACCTCGAAGGGACCCGGCAAGGGCACCGGCCTTGGCTTAAGCATGGTCTACGGCTTCGTGAAGCAGTCCGCCGGGCACATCAAGATTTACAGCGAGGAGGGCCAAGGCACGACGATCAAGATGTACCTGCCGCCGGGCACGGGCGCCTGGCTTGCTTCCGAGATCGCCTCGGCGCCGGTCATTCAGGGCGGTCGGGAAACAATCCTTGTCGTCGAGGACGACAAGCTGGTGAGAGACTATGTGCTGACGCAACTGCATTCGCTGGGCTACGTCACGCTGGATGCGGCAAATGGGGCGGAAGCGCTGGCGATCGTCGAGGCCGGCAAGGAATTCGATCTGCTCTTCACCGATGTGATCATGCCGGGCGCCATGAATGGCCGCCAGCTTGCCAACGTGCTGCAAAGGCGCAAGCCCGGATCAAAGGTGCTGTTTACCTCGGGCTATACCGAAAATGCGATCATCCATCACGGCCGGCTCGACTCCGGTGTGTTGCTGCTCGCCAAGCCCTATCGCAAGTCGGATATGGCCGCCATGATCCGCAAGGCGCTCGCCGGATAGAGGCCGCGCGATTTTGCGAGGAAGAATACGCGGCTGCGCCGATCAGGACGCGCGCGAGGTGGCCATTACGATCCGGATGAGATCGGTTGCATTTCTGGCGCCGAGCTTCTTCATGATGTTGGCGCGATGATCCTCGATCGTGCGCGGGCTGATCCCAAGATGACGCCCGGCTTCCTTGTTGGACGCACCGGATGCGAACTGCTCCAGCACTTCGCGCTCGCGCCGCGTCAGCGGCTCGCGCCCGGGAAAATGAAGCGTTGCGGTTTTCGACGCGGAATGCCTGGCCTGCCGGCGCGCATATGCCCCGATCGCTTCATCCAGCCGGGCAACGATCTCGCTGCCCCGGAACGGCTTCTCGATGAAATCCAGCGCGCCGTTCTTGATGGCGCTGACCGCCATGGCGATATCGCCTTGTCCGGAGATCATGAAGATCGGTGCGGGATAGTCCTCGCCGTGAAGCTCTTTCAGGATATCGAGGCCCGATTTGCCGGGAATATTCACGTCGAGCAGAATGCAGGAGGGAGTCCGGGTCCGCGTCACCGCCAACAGCGCGGCGCCGTCCACAAAGCAGACCGCCTGATAACCACCCGCCGACAAAACCACCGAGAGGGTCTCGCGGACGGCAGGATCGTCGTCGACGACGAAGATTTCACCGCGGGAGAGTGGTTTCTCGGTCATTGTACCAACGTCCATCGACAGAAAATGACGCGCACTCATCGAGCATACTATGCCCGCACCGGGCACAGGACCCGCCCGTATTTGTACGGGACCAAGACTTGACGCACAAGTAGTACCCGCGGCCTAAAAGCGCAACCTGGGAGAGTGCTCATGCAGGGTGCAGCAGGCGGCGGCGTGCCGGTCGAACGCAAGGACGAAATGACAATCATGACTCGATCGTATCCGACCTTGCGTCGCTGATCGAACACGTCCAGGCGCGCATGAAGCTGATCGGCCATCACCAGCGCGGCGCTTCCCGGCAATGAGGATGAAGAACGCCCGATAACGGTGCCCGGCATGCCCCGAGCGGGATGCCTTCAGGCGCCGATGAGAGGATCCTGACTGGATGCGAGACCTGGCCGCTTTTTCTTGGTTTTGCTTTTCAAAAACCGCACATCGATTTCCGTGCCGTTGACGCGGACCAGTTCGCATCGGCGATAGGCCAGGCCGGTCGACGATAGCAGCAGAAAGAACTCCTTGAGATTGAGCCCTTGAATGGAGCCCTCCACGGTAAGGATGGCGTCGTTATCCGATATGGCGTTGAGCAGGCAATCCCGGCGCCACGTTCCGTCGATGCCCATGATGCAGACGCCATATCCGCGGCTGAACGTCACGCGCTCAAGTCCATTGGCGTCATCGGTCATCTGTCAAAGCCCCGCCATTGCAGCGACCTTCGGCGCGGGCTGAATCCGTGTGGACGCCGCGTTTGCACCATTGGGCCGATAGAGACCGCGCCGGTCGGGATGAGACTTGTAGACATCGGTCAGCCCGATTACCGTTTCTGCCGCACCGAGCACGAGAAAGCCGTCCGGTTCGTTCGCCTTGGCGAGGCGATTGCATATGTTGATCTTGGTGTTCTGATCGAAATAGATCAGAACGTTGCGGCAGAAGATCACGTCGAAGGCCGCGAGCTGGGAAAAGTCGTGCAGCAGATTAAGCTGCCGGTGCTGAACCATCGCGCGGATGTCGGCATTGATCTGCCAGATATCTCCCGTCTGCCTGAAGTATTTGACAAGCATTTGAATCGGGAGCCCGCGCTGGACCTCGAATTGACTGTAGATTCCCGCCCTGGATTTCTCGAGCACCTCCTGCGAAAGGTCGGTCGCGAGGATTTCAATCCGCCAGCCGGCGAGCGCCGCGCTCATTTCCTTCAAACACATCGCCAGCGAATACGGCTCCTGGCCGGTCGAGCCGGCGGCGCACCAGATTCGAATGCTCTTGCGGCTGGCGCGGGCCTGCAGGATTTCGGGCATGATCGTATCGCGGAAGTGATCGAACGGAACCTTGTCGCGAAAAAAGAACGTCTCGTTGGTGGTCATGGCCTCGACCACCTCGGCGATGAGAGAGGCGGATCCGCCTTTCAATCTTTGCACGAGTTCGCTGATGTCGGACAGGCCGGCTTTCCGCGAAAGCGGGAGCAACCGGCTTTCGATCAGATATTGCTTGTCGACAGACAGATCGAGACCGGATTGGTCTTTCAGAAGCTTGCGCAGATATTCATAGTCGAGCGGAGTCACGGGCGGCCTCTCGAAACGAATTGGAAGAATTTCAGATTGATATCGCCGCGCAATGCCGCCGCGGCGCGAATGGCAGCTGGCGGGACTCCGTGCGCGGCTGACCGACGGAATGTCCGGCAGCGTGGGTCTTCCCCGCAAATTGGTTCAGTACTCATGACTAGATCCGACGCAACCTGATACAAACTTACCCAACGGCCGATGTGGATTACACCGGCGCCGCGAACTCGATGAGACCGACTTCCCGGAACTTCGCTGCGACGATGTCCTTGTCGAACGGCTTCATGATGTATTCGTTGGCGCCGGCATGAAGCGCGCGCGCGATATGGTCGATTCCGTTTTCGGTGGTGCAGAACACCACCTTGGGCTGGTCGCCGCCGGGCATGCGGCGCAGATTGCCGAGGAATTCATAGCCATCCATGATGGGCATGTTCCAGTCGAGCAAGATCGCATCGGGTAATCCGCGCTTGCAGACTTCCAATGCCTTCTCGCCGTCCTCGGCCTCGATTATCTGGAAATCAAG
>JBGQCE010000164.1:0-7293 GCA_041495185.1 Bradyrhizobium sp. | reverse complement strand
ATATCTAAGGGGTCCATAATGAAGCGTTTTTCGACTGGCTTTTTGATTGCAGTCTTCATGTTTGCGCCGGTAATGGCTGAAGAGGTGCCATTTGCAACGCCGAAATATGACAGGAACCCCTCTGAATCAGCCGTGGGGACGCTTGCCAACATCATGGCGAACATTCAGCTGCGACATATCAAGTTATGGTTTATCGGAAAGGCGAAGAACTGGGACTTGCTCAACTATGAAGCGCAAAAACTCGAAGATGACTTCTTTGTCGCAGCTGGATTTTATCGAAATCTTCCAGTTGATAATGTCGTGCTCGTGGACAAGCCGCTGAGACGCTTGATGGAGGCTGCGAAGAAAAAAGATTACTCACTCTATGCCAAGGCATTTGATGAACTGACAGCGGGATGCAATAGCTGTCATGTGACGGGGCAAGTTGCATACATCAACATTCAAGTACCCAAGTCGTCCCCCTTTAGCGATCAGAGCTATGAACGCTGATGTCGTGCGGTCATGAGCACCACGTACATGCGGGGTGGACTTTGCGTCGCGCCTCTTCACCTGTCAGAAGCCCGCAACGCGGCAACAAGCATGACCGTTGTTGGCACGAACCGGACATGCCGACCGCGTTGCGCGATGTCCGCTCTCGGGGGAAAGCGGGAAACATCTACTCGCAGCGAGTATTTCCGGGTTTGACCCACAGCGGACATCGGACCTAATCAACGTCCGAAGCCGGCTGTGAGCCAATTCTCACTCGCCGCCCGTTCGTATCCTGTTATGATCTAGCATTGCACAAGGCGCGGTCCTCACGGGAGGCACATGCAACGGCGCTCATTCATCACGATCCTTGGCGGCGCGGCAGCATGGCCTCTCGCGGCACGCGCGCAGCAGGGCGCTATGCCGGTGATCGGCTTCCTCAGCAGTACATCGCCTCAGGCATACGCGGCCCGTTTGCGCGCGTTCGCTCAGGGGCTGAAAGAGGAAGGATATATCGAGGGCCAGAACGTGGCTATCGAATATCGCTGGGCGGAGGACCATGACGATCGACTGCCGGTGCTCGCGGCCGAATTGGTTCACCGTCAGGTGACCGTGATTGCGGCGGGCGGTAGTCCTTCGTCAGTGGCGGCAAAGGCGGCGACTGCCACAATTCCGATCGTGTTCGAGACAGCCAGTGACCCGGTCACGCTCGGCCTTGTAGCAAGCCTAAATCGGCCGGGCGGAAACTTGACGGGCGTGACCAATTTGAACGTCGAGGTAGGGCAAAAGCGGCTGGAGCTGCTGCGCGAATTGCTGCCTGCGGCAACCATCATTGCCGTCCTTGTCAATCCTTCCGCTCCGGCTGTTACCGAGCAATTAATGCGCAACCTGCAGGCGGCGGCTCGCGCCCTCGGAATGCAGCTCCATGTTCTGCAAGCGAGCGCCGATCGCGACTTGGATACGGTCTTTGCAGGATTGCGAGCCGACGCGCTCGTCATCGGCCCCTATTTATTCTTCAATTCGCGCATGGAACAGCTTGGCGCACTGTCGCTCCGCCACGCGGTGCCCACGATCTTCTCGTATCGCCCGTTCGTCGCGGGCGGCGGCCTGATTAGCTACGGAGCCAATGAAGCGGAAAGTTACCGTCTGGTTGGCATCTACACCGGAAAAGTTCTCAAGGGAACGAACCCGGGTGATCTGCCGGTCCAAAGGTCGACCAAAGTAGAGCTGATAATCAACCTCAAGACTGCCAAGGCACTCGGCATCGCCGTTCCGCTCGCGCTAAGCGGCCGAGCCGACGAGCTGATCGAGTAGAAATGCCATTTGCTGCGCTGCATGTCTGTTCATGGCACTTTTCGGACTTCCCGCGATGTCCGACTTGAGTCCGTCATGCGCACGAAAGCAGACGTCCACCGGCGCAATCGATTTATAGGCTCACGCCCTAGAGCCCCGTTTCGTTTCTATCGAAACGGGGCTCTAGGTTTTTGATTTGACGCGTTTTCTTAGCGCGAACCGGTCGTCCACTTCGCTTGAAAACGCTCTCTAATGAAAATCCCGCGAGCGCGGCAGGATGCGCACGTTGCGCGGATGACGGATTTTCCGGGCCGGGTTTTCCGGATGCTGGCGCCGGTCGTCATGCAGCGGTTCGATCAGCACAGGACCAGCCGGCACAGCATGCTTTCGGCTAAGCGCGTCATTGGCCAGATGGGTGAGATCGCGGGAGCGGTCGAAAAGTCTCCCGGCGACGAGATGCACGACCTTGTCCGGGCTGCTTTGAATGTATCCCTCGACCAGAATGAGCCGCGAGCCCATCACCTCCTTGCGGAAGCGCTCCATGACCTTCGGCCATACCACGATATTGGCGATGCCGGTTTCGTCCTCCAGCGTCATGAAGACGACGCCCTTGGCGCTGCCCGGACGCTGCCGCACCAGCACCACGCCGGCGCAGCGGACATAACGCCTGTCATGTTCATGGCACACGCCCTCGCAGGCGATGATGCCTTCCCTGGCAAACATCGGCCGCAAAAATTCCATCGGATGGCCCTTCAGCGACAGCCGGATGGTCTGATAGTCGGCGACCACCTGCTCCGGCAGCGGCATCAGCGGCAACGGCTGCGCATGCTCATCCGGCTGCTCGCGCGCGGTGGCAATTTCGAACAGCGGCAACGGTACGTCATCGGGCAATCGCCGCACCGCCCAAAGTGCCGCGCGGCGATCGAGCCCGATGGAGCGAAACGCATCGGCGCCCGCCAGCAGGATCAGCGCGCGCTTGGGCAAGCCCGTGTCGCGGGCAAAATCTTCCAGCGAGGTGAACGGACGGCGTGCACGCGCCGCGACAATGCGCTCGGCCCAATCTTCCGCCCCTCCACCGTCATTCCGGGGCACGCCAACGGGTCTGCGCAAAGCGCGGCCCGATGACAGGCTCCGCGTGAACCCGGAATCTCGAGATTCCCCGATGCGCAATTGCGCATCGTGGTTCACGCTTCGCGTGCCCCGGAATGACGGCTGTAACTTCAACCGCTCCTCGTCCGGATCGGCCCATCTGAAGCCATCGATCTGGCGAAAGCCAAGCCGCAGCGCGTGATATTTTCCGCTTTTCTGCTCCAGCATGTTGTCGCCATGGCTGAAGGAAATGTCGATCTCGCGCACGACAACGCCATTCTTGCGGGCGTCGCCGACGATCTGCGCCGGCGCGTAAAATCCCATCGGCTGCGAATTCAATAACCCGCAGGCGAACGCATCGGGGTGAAAATGCTTCAACCATGACGAGACATAGACGAGCTGCGCGAAGGCCGCGGCATGGCTCTCGGGAAATCCGTATTCGCCAAAGCCCTTGATCTGGTTGAAGCAATTTTTTGCGAATTCCTCCGGATAGCCGCGCCTGATCAGATTGCCGACCATCTTCTCTTCGAACTTATGGATGGTGCCGACATGGCGGAACGTGGCCATCGCGCGGCGCAACTGGTTGGCTTCGTCGGGCGTGAATTTCGCAGCCTCGATGGCGATCCGCATCGCCTGTTCCTGAAACAGGGGAACGCCGAGGGTTTTTCCCAGGATGTCCCTGAGTTCGTTTTTGTCGCCGTATTTCGGGAAGGGATATTCGATGTCCTCCGGTTTCATTCCCCTCCGCTTCAGATAGGGATGCACCATCTTGCCCTGGATCGGCCCGGGGCGAACGATGGCGACCTCGATCACCAGGTCATAAAATGTGCGCGGTTTCAGGCGCGGCAGCATGTTCATCTGGGCGCGGCTCTCGACCTGGAACACGCCGAGGGATTCGCCCCTGCAGAGCATGTCGTAGACTTCGCCGACCTCGCGCGGAATGGTCGCAAGCTCCCAGCGTTCGCCCTTGTGCAGCTCGATCAAATCGAAGCATTTACGGATGCAGCTCAGCATGCCCAGCGCCAGCACGTCGACCTTCATCATCCTGATTTCGTCGATGTCATCCTTGTCCCATTCGATGAAGGTGCGATCGTCCATCGCAGCGTTGCCGATCGGCACATAGGTGTCGAGCCGGTCCTGGGTCAGCACGAAGCCGCCGACATGCTGCGACAGATGACGCGGAAATTCGATCAGTTCGGCCGCGAGCTCCACCGCGCGATGAATCATGGGGTTTTGGGGATCGAGACCCGCCTGCCGGACCTGCATCTCGGTAAGGCCATCGCCCCAGCTTCCCCAGACCGTATCGGCCAATAAAGCGGTGACGTCTTCCGTCAGGCCCAGCGCCTTGCCGACATCGCGGATCGCACTGCGCGGCCGGTAATGAATGACAGTAGCTACAATCGCGGCACGATGGCGGCCATAGCGATTGAACACATATTGCATCACCTCTTCGCGGCGCGAATGCTCGAAATCGACATCGATATCGGGTGGCTCGCGGCGCTCCTCGGAGAGAAACCGCTCGAACAGAAGATCGACCTCGGCGGGATTGACGGAGGTAACGCCTAACATGAAACACACGGCCGAATTGGCCGCCGATCCCCTGCCCTGACACAGGATGTGCTGCGACCGCGCGTAGTGAACGATGTCGTGCACGGTGAGAAAATAATGCGCGTAATCGAGTTTTTCGATCAGCGCCAATTCCTTTTGCAAGGTAGCGCGCAGTTTTTCATCGATCCCTTCGGGGAAATATTTCGCAACGCCTTGCCATGTGAGAAATTCCGGATGCTGCTGCGCGGTCTTGCCCGGCGGCACCGGTTCGTCGGGATAGCGGTATTTCAATTCGTCGAGCGAAAAGGCGATGCGGCCGGCGAAACGAAGCGTCTCTGCGATCGCATCGGGATAATCGCGAAACAGCCGAACCATTTCCGCTGCCGGTTTCAGATGACGCTCGGCGTTGGCCTCCAGCAGGCGGCCCGCGCTTTCAATAATCGTCTTCTCGCGGATGCAGCTGACGACATCCTGCAGCACCCGGCGTTCACAGGCGTGGTACAGCACGTCATTGGTGGCGAGCAGCGGCACGCCGGCGATCGCAGCGATGCGCTGTAATCTCGGAAGACGGCGCCTGTCGTCGCCGCGATGAAACAGACTGGCGGCGAGCCACACGCCATTTGCTGATGTGCCGCGCATCGTCTCCAGCACCCGCGTCAGCGCATCGGCTGTGAAGCGATACGGCGGCATCAGCACCAGCAGCAGCCCTTCGCTGAATTCCCTCAAGTCCTCGAAGCCGAGACGGCACTCGCCTTTGTCAGCGGCGAGTTTGCCTTTACTCAGCAGACGGCAGAGCCGGCCATAGGCGGCGCGGTCACGCGGATAGGCCAGGATGTCCGGTGTGCCATCGATAAAAACGAGACGCGACCCGATCAGCAGTTTCGGTCGGGACGTCAGTTCCGGATTTTTCAGTTCGGCATAGGCCCGCACCACGCCGGCCAGCGTATTACGGTCGGCGATCCCGATGGCATGCAGGCCGTATTCGCCGGCCTGATGCACATATTCCCGCGGATGCGAGGCGCCGCGCAAAAACGAGAAATTGGTGGTGACGCCAATCTCCGCATAGTCAGGGGTTGTCATGCGAACAATCCGTGCATGAACCAGTGCGGCTGCACGGCCTTGCCTGCTTCCTGCACGATCTCGCGGTCATAAAGTCCGTCGCGATAGAGCCAGAACCGCAAGCCCGCCTCGTCCTCGACGCGGAAATAATCGCGCGTCAGCATCTCGCCCTGCGACCGCCACCACTCCATGGCGACGCGTTCGGGGCCTTCGGCGCGGACCACGGCGTGGGTGGCGCGGCGCCAGACAAACCGGGCGGGCGGACCATCCGGCACCTGCGCGATCACCTTGATTTCCTCTGGCCGCTCGAACAAGCGTAAGGGCCGCAGCGGCGGCTCCCCCTCGGCGCGCGCCGGCCATACCGCATGCGCGGCAGCCGTCAGATGATGCTGCGCTGATGCTGCCAGCACCGCGCGCTCCGGAATATGGGTGTCCTGCGGCAGGTGCACGACCACGCGCCGTCCGCCGATGCGCGCGGCGATACGGTCGATCAATGCGGCCAGTTCGTCATTGTCGTGCACATTGGCATCGAGATCGCGCTGCTGCTGCACGACGATTTCGGTGCGGCTTGAGGACAGGCGAATGAGATCGAAACCGAAACCGGGATCGAGCGGATCGCTTAAAGCACCGAGCCGGTCGCGAAACAGCCGGTCGATCACCTCAGCCCTGGTCACGGGTTGTCCGGTATCGACCATGATGGTGCGGACCGCACCATCGGTGCGGAAGAACCGGGCTTCCAGCCGCCGCGCGCCCTTGCCTTGCTGCGCCATCGCCGTGACCAGCATCCCGGCCAGCCCGGATAATGTCGCTGAAATCACGGTGTCGGTCGCCACCGGCTCGGCGAAACGCTTCTCCACGATGTAATCCGGCAGCGGCTTGCGCGGGCTGATCGGCGCATCGCCCTGCCCCAGCGCCTGTTCCAGCAGGGTCGTGAAGTCCGCGCCGAACCTTGCTGTGATTTCATGCCGCGCGCGCGAAGCGACATCGCCGATGGTTTTCAGCCCGGCGCGGCGCAGGCCGGTGACGGCAGCATCGCCCGCGCCGAGCGCGGACACCGGCAGCGGCCTGACCGCATCGGCTTCCTCGCCGTCACTGATGATGCGGCCATGGACATGGCGCGTCATCGTCCGCGCGCACACGGCGGTGCCGGCGATGGCGGCGCTGACGGCAAAACCTTGCGCGGTCAGCACGTCGCACATAAGCCGCATCATCGCGGCCTCGCCGCCGAACAAATGCACGCAGCCGGTGATGTCGAGAAACAGGCCGTGCGGGGAATCGAGCGCCACCAGCGGCGTGAAGCGGTCGCACCAGTCGGCGATGGCATTCAGCGCGTTGATGTCGGCGGCTTCATCGGCATCGAATACTTGCAATTGCGGACAGATGGCGCGGGCGTTGGCGAGCGGCAGGCCGACCTCAAGACCGAGACGCGCGGCCGTATCGTCGAGAGCAAAAATCTGCAGCGCGTTATTTTGCTTGGCGACGACGACGCTGGGATCATTGTTTTGTCTTGACGCGTTTTCTACCGCAGATAAGTCTACGCAATCTGCGTAAACTTGATTGCTATGCGAACCGGTACCCACTTCGCTCGAAAACGCTTTGGCCGCGGCGCTGTCGTGCGTGAGCTGACGTTTGATGCGATCGATGGGCAGGCACGGCAGCCACAGGCTGAGGATACGCCGCCGGTTTCTCGAAAAGGCACTCATCACATTTCCATTCCATGATCCACCGCCCGACAGGGCCATGACGGTTGCGGACAAGTTGCGCGTCGAACACCGGCGCGCCCCACGCGTTCCACGACGAAGCCGGCGGCGAATGCGCCGCGCGCACGATCCATCTTGT
>JBGQCE010000163.1:0-7302 GCA_041495185.1 Bradyrhizobium sp. | reverse complement strand
GGCCGGACGCAGGACGCCTTTTTCAAGAAACTCAACGCCGAAGGGGGCATCAACGGACGAAAGATCAACTTCATTTCCTACGACGACAGCTTCAGCCCGGCGAAGACAGTGGAGCAGGCGCGCAAGCTCGTGGAAAGCGATGAGGTACTGCTCATATTCCAGAGCCTCGGCACGCCGACCAACAACGCCATTCAGAAATACCTGAATGAAAAGAAAGTGCCGCAGCTCTTCGTCGCCACCGGCGCCACCAAGTTCGGCGATCCAAAGAACTTCCCTTGGACAATGGGCTGGCAACCGACCTACCAGACCGAGGGACGGATTTATGCAAGGTACATCCTGCAGAACCTGCCGCAGGGCAAGATCGGGATCCTCTATCAGAACGACGATTCGGGCCGCGACTATCTCAAGGGTCTCAAGGACGGCCTCGGCGCTGAAGCAACAAAGCGCATGATCGTTGGTGAAATCCCCTACGAGCCCACTGACCCGACTGTCGATCGTCAGATCGTCACGCTGAAAACCCTTGGCGCCGACATCTTTTTTAACGAAGCCTCGCCGAAATTTGCGGCGCAGGGGATCAGGAAGGCAGCTGAGATCGGCTGGAAGCCCGTCCAGTTCCTTGCCAGCATCTCTAACTCCGTAGGTTCGGTGCTGAAGCCTGCCGGGCTCGATAACTCAAAGGGAATTCTGTCTACCAACTACCTCAAGGACCCCACCGACCCAACGTGGAAGGACGATCCCGCCATCAAGGAATGGGCCGCCTTCATGGACAAGTACTTCCCCGAAGGAGATAAGACGAGCACGTTCAGTGTCTACGGCTATTTGACCGCGCAAACCATGGTTCAGGTGCTCAAGCAATGCGGCGACGAACTTACGCGCGAGAACGTCATGAAACAGGCAGCCAACCTCAAAAACTTCGAACTCGGGTTGTTGCTGCCGGGCATCAAGGTCAACACGAGCCCGACCGACTATTTCCCGGTCGAGCAGATGCAGATGTCGCGTTTCAATGGTGAACACGGCGAGCTGTTCGGATCCGCGATCGGCGGAGAGATTGGGACCCAATAGCTGCGACCCCGGTATGCGCGTTGGTGGGGCCGCGCACTAGACCATCGGACCCTTATTTCGCGCCATCCTTGGCTGCCGGCGAACTGTCCTTGGCCGGCGGCGCCTCGGCTTTCTTCTTCTGATCCTCTGCGGCCTTCTTCTGCGCCGCCTGCAGGTCGTCCACGATCTTCTGCAGGCCCGCAACGGTGCTCTTCAAAGCCTCGATCTGCCGGCTGGCGGCATCGAGTTTTTGCTGATGGTCGGCGCCGAGTTTCGCGATCGTCTTTTGCAGGAAATCGACATTGCTCTGCAGGCAACTGGTCCGGCGCTCCATGGTCTTTTCGACGGTGCAGATTTCGATGCCGGGCACGTCCTGCGCGGTTGCACGGCCTGACGTCAGCGTGCCCTGTGCCAGGAACACCGACACCACGAGAGCGATCCGGCCGAACATCGAAATCCCCATTCAAATAGAGCCCGTCACGGTCAATTTGTTGCGAGCGAAGGTACAGGACGCCAAGGATACCATACTGAAACCTCATTCGCGCGTTGAGGTTTTGCGTAGAACACCCCAGTTCAAGTGGGGAATGGGTAAAGCGGGGAACGGGGCTCAAGGGTGCGGAGCGCAAGCCTGGCGCTTTCCGTGTCTTTCTCGGGGAGAAACACTAGATGGCAACGCGCGAACGACGTCTGGCCGAATTCAATGGCGAAGGCGAACCGCCGCCGGATCTGCCGGTCCAGGTGCTATGCGAGGACCACAGCGGCACCTATCAACTGCCGTTCGCGTGCCGCTTCATCGACGGCGAATGGCGCAATCATGAGTCCGGCGGCACCGTCGAGGCGACAGTGGTCGGCTGGCGCCTGCGCCGTCCCTGACGCAGAGCCATGGCTGCCGAAGTCGCGCGCTGTGCCAGAATGCGACGGGAATCGACAGACTTTTAAGATTCGGAACGCGCACGGAACGAACCGCGCCCGAATCGGCGGCCGAGCTGTGTACCCGCATGTTCACGGCTAGATATCGGCCTCAATCCCAGGCGACGCACCACATCCAGCACGACCGCGGCCGACCGCAGCAGACGGCCGACGACAAACGTTAATTCCTCAGGCGACGACATCTCCAGCTACTTCCAGGGCGTCACCGGCGGCACCTTGTCGGTGGCCGGCGGCATGTCGACGGTCTTGAAGTCCGCCGGGCTGACGATTTCCAGATATTCCATGTCCGGCGAGTAGTCGTAGAGATAGTGCACGATCCCGGGCCGCTGATGCACGACGTCGCCCGCCTGCACCAGGGTCGGCTTGTCCTCATACATGAAGCGCGCCCAGCCCTTGGTCATGATGACGATCTGGAAATCGCAATCGTGGCGGTGCCAGCCGGTGCCGTCGACCGGAGGCATGTCGGGATTGGCCTTGACCAGATGACAGATTACCTGGCCGCCGGTCGCAGCCGCAATGCCGAGATCGCGATACAGGAAGAAGTCGCGCAAGCCCCCGCCGGTGAATTCGGTATCGCCAGGTTTGACGTGGGAAAATTTGTTGACGACCGCGTGCTGATTCATCATGGCCTCCATTGTTCTTGTCGATGCAATCGCGACGACGCCCAGACGTCCATTTTTTTGGCAGCAGGGATCGGCGTGTTCGCAAGCTTCATTGTGCTATGCGAGAATCGCGCCAGCCGCGCTGCACCGCGGCGAATTTGGCGAACGCCGCGGCAAAGATGACGAAGCTCCTGGATACAATCCGAAATTTGAGTTGAGCCGGTCTCGGCGCGTCACCGCCGGCCCGGCAGAGCGATCGCGCGGGCACCCCTGCATGGCACCAAGTTATGCAAGGCGTGCCCGATGCTTGAGCCCGTCAAACAGGCAACAGGGCGCGCGCGCTGCCTAATATTCGACCTCAAGCTCTTCGATGTCAGCAGGCTCGGCCCTGGCGGCCTCGACCCATTCCTGCATTTCAGGAAGCGCCATGATCATCCCGGCATAGGTCTTGAGCCGCGGCTCCAGCTTCACATCATAAGTCATGAACCGGGTCACCACCGGCGCATACATGGCGTCCGCCATGGTGCGTTCGCCGAACAGGAACGGCCCGCCCGATTTGGCCAGGCATTCACGCCAGATCGTGCAGACACGGTCGATGTCGGCTTGCGCGCGCGACCAGATCTTGAAGTTGGGGAAATGCCCCTTCAGATTGACCGGCAGCGACGCGCGCAGCGTGGTAAAGCCCGAATGGATTTCACCGCAAATCGAACGGCAATGGGCCCGCAATATGCGGTCCGCCGGCAACAGACCGGCGTCCGGCCTGATCTCGTTGATGTATTCCGCGATCGCCTGCGTATCCCATACGGTTGAGCCCTCATGCCGCAGACACGGCACCAGTATCGATGACGACAGCAGCAGGATTTCGGCCCGCGCCGACGCATCGTCGGGCGCGGTGACGACTTCGTCGAAGTCGAGCCCGGAAAACTTCGTCAGCAGCCAGCCGCGCAGCGACCACGACGAATAATTCTTGCTGCTGATGGTCAGTGTCGCTTTCGCCATATGGCTTTTCCCCTAACGCCTGAACGCCCATCGGGCCATGCGGGTGCCACTGTGCCAAAGCGCCCCGCAAAGTGCCCATTGTTTATGCTTCGCGCAGTTTATGCAGCAAGCCACGTGCCAATTCGGAAAGGCCATTCGGTCAGGTTTTGGCTTCGATATTGCATGGCACCAAAGGCAGGGGCCGAGCCGGAATGATGTCGATGATGTACCAAGCCTATCAGAACCACATGGACCTCACGGCGCCATGGCGGAGCGGGGCGGCGCAGGCGCTGAAATATCTCAATCTCGTCCCGCAAGGCGTCTCCGACAAACTGTTCGGGCGGCTCGCCGCAGCCCTTGAACTGATCTCGCGCACCTCGCTCACCTATACGCGCCCGCCTTACGGCATCGACAAGGTGCTGGTGGGCAATCAGGAGCTGGAAGTGACCGAACAAGTCGTCTACGCGACGCCGTTCGGCTCGCTGTTGCATTTCAGGAAGGAGAATTCACCGGAACAGCCGCGCCTGCTGCTGGTGGCGCCGATGTCAGGCCATTTCGCGACGCTGTTGCGCGGCACCGTGAAGACGCTATTGCAGGATCACGACGTCTACATCACCGACTGGCATAACCCGCGCGACATTCCCCTCGACCACGGCAAATTCGGCCTCGACGAATATACCGGGCACCTCATCGCCTTTCTCGATCAACTGGGTCCGCGCTCGCACATGGTGGCGATCTGCCAGCCGTCGGTATCCGCGCTGGCCGCAGCCGCCATCATGTCGGAGGACAATCACCCCGCGCGCCCCGCGACGCTAACCCTGATGGCCGGGCCGATCGACACGCGAATTGCGCCGACCAGGGTCAACGAGTTCGCCAAGAGCAAGCCGCTGAAATGGTTCGAGGAGAACCTGATCAACTACGTGCCGTTTCAATGCAAGGGCGCGTTCCGGCAGGTCTATCCCGGCTTCGTGCAGCTCACCGCCTTCGTGTCGATGAACCTCGAGCGCCACATCAAATCGCACATGGATCTCGCCCTTCATCTGGCAAAGGGCGAGAAGGAGAAAGCCGAAACCATCAAGACGTTCTATGACGAATATTTCGCGGTGATGGACCTGCCCGCGGAATTTTACATCGAAACCGTCCGCGACGTGTTTCAGGAACATCTCCTGCCGCAGGGCAAGATGACCTATCGCGGCCGGCCGGTGAACCCCGCGTCGATCAAGCGGATGGGCCTGATGACGGTCGAAGGCGAGAAGGACGATATCTGCTCGATCGGCCAGACGCTGGCCGCGCAGGACCTCTGCACCGGCGTGCGCGCCTATCGCAAGGTGCATCACATGCAGGCCGGCGTCGGCCATTACGGCGTGTTCAGCGGCAGGCGCTGGAACAACGAAATCTATCCGCTGCTGCGGGATTTCGTGCACGTCAATTCGTGAGCTGACGCAGTTCAATCACCTCCCCGTCATTGCGAGGAGCGAAAGCGACGAAGCAATCCAATCTTCTTGTGACGCTCTGGATTGCTTCGCGGAGCCTGTCATCGGGCGCGCATTCGCGCGACCCGTTGGCTCGCACTGACGGCTTGGCCTTATTCGATCTAGGCTAACCTCCATTTGCGGGATACGCTTCCCCCGCCATCGAGGACGACCGATCAAGAGTCGCCCCGGGAGGAACGATCATGCGATCGACATCCGCAAATTTCCGCAAGCTCGCGCTCGGCTTCGCAGGCGCGCTGTTGCTGGCAGGCGCTGCCAGCGCCGCCGAGGTCCGGGTGATGATCTCGGGCGGGTTGACGGCTGCCTACAACGTGCTGGTCCCGGAATTCGAGCGCACAACCGGCCACAAGGTGCTGACGGCTTACGGACCTTCGATGGGCACCACGATCAATGCGATCCCGATCCGGCTGGAGCGCGGCGAAGGCGCCGATGTCCTGATCATGGTGGGCTATGCGCTCGGCGACCTCATCAGGCAGGGCAAGGTCATTGCCGACAGCCGCGTCGATCTCGCGAAGGTGCTGATCGCCATGGCCGTGAAATCGGGCGCGCCGAAGCCGGACATCAGTTCCGCTGACGCGCTCAAGCGCGCGCTGCTGGCGGCGAAATCGATCGCCTATTCCGACAGCGCCAGCGGCGTCTATGTCTCGACCGAGATGTTCCAGCGCCTCGGCATTGCCGATGCCGTGAAGGACAAGGCGCGGAAAATTCCCGCCGAGCCGGTGGCCCGTGTGGTGGCGCGCGGCGAGGCCGAAATCGGATTCCAGGCGATCAGCGAGATGCTTCCCGTGCCGGGTGTCGATATCGTCGGGCTATTGCCGCCCGAGGTGCAGAAGATCACGGTGTTCTCAGCCGGTATCGCCACCGTCGCCAGGGAGCCGGAGGCCGGCAAGGCGCTGATCAGGTTTCTTGGATCTCCTGCCGCCAGCGCCGCGATCATCAAGAGCGGCATGGAGCCGATCCCGGCCGGCGCGACGAATTAGAGCGCCACCGATGGCAGCTTGGCGTCGTCGGCTTCTGGCCCTATATGAATTTTCGCTTCACGTCGCCGAAGGTGGCCCTACAACGAAGCCGGTTGTCGAGGGGCGTCCAACAGCCACAATTTTCGCTGCGAGACGGTAAAAGAATCCCGGCCGTATTTCTTTCTCGCTTGGCGCCGCCGCCCTCTCGTCCTCGACGAGCTTGGCCAAATCTTCGGCAAAGTTGAGCAGCAGACCGATGCCGGCGGGAATAAGTCGTAACCCAAAATAGCCGCGCATCATGGCGTTCGCAAGAAACCGCTTCGCCCAAAGATCGCCCGCTGAGGAGCCACGCTTGAGCAGAGTTAGAGTTTCGTCCCGTCTCTGCGGCCAATGCGCCGAATTCCAATAGCACCGCGCCAAATAGAACATCGCCGGCTCAAAGCCGCGCTCGACCCCGGTGCGGAATACGTCTTGCGCCTTCTCGTGTTGGCTCTTTTCTTGATAAAGCAATCCAAGCCAAATCAGGCCGTAGTCTGATCCGGCCCGATACGCGCGAAGAAGCCACTCTTCCGCCTGCGCCGAATCCCGTGCGGTCCCGGTGCCGCTCTCGAACAGTTGGCCCACAGTCGCCATACTCCAGATTGAGCCGCTTTCGGCGAGTGCAAGAAATTGCTTGAAAGACTCAGCTGGGTCGGTCTTCAGGAGATCGTAGGCCTGATATACCGGCAGCGGATCCCCCTCGCGCTCCATGATCGCGACACTGTTCGACTGAGCCTCGAGCCAAGCGAAACGTTTCTCCGTGAGAATTGCCGCGTTAGCCTCGCATATTTTGCAAAGTATGCATTTCATGTCACAGTCTCCGCCGACTTAGGTGGTTATAGCAGCTACCTAAACTTGCAGGAAGAGTTACCGGCAACCAGCCTGAACGATAGGAACGCGCCAGCTCTCCGAATGACTTACCCTTGGTTACTGCGATAAATCAAATGCCTCGCAAGTTTGAATAGTTTGTGGCCCGCAGCGATCAGGACCACACCGGCGTTCATGCTTCAATTATGATCGCCGCGCTAATTCGTGCGGATCGGCTTATCCTTCAGGCCGTTGTTGTCGTAGGCCTTCCGCAGCGTTCCGTTTGATATGGCGTCCGTCATGAATTTGGTAACGAACGCCAGCGCCAGCGGATGATTTAGTGGCACAGCCACGCCGGTCACGGTCTTCTTGAACGTTTCATCCAGCACGCGCGTGCCCGGGATTTTCTTCGCCATGTCGTCAAGCTGATCGCGGGACAGCGCGAAGGCATCG
>JBGQCE010000162.1:0-7307 GCA_041495185.1 Bradyrhizobium sp. | reverse complement strand
GGCTCCCCTCAACGGTGACATCCGGAACGACATAAAATCGCTGGTCTCGATCAGTTCGGAACGGATCGCCCGCCCGCTGTAGGCGGTATAGGTGGCGTAGTAGGTTTTTCGGCCCCCATCGCTGAACTGGACAAAGCGTGCGTCCTCAATGCCGTTCGATTGGGAATCGGTGACCGGAAAGATGACGCGTTCGCTGAGTTCTTCCTCGGGATTGAAAGTCAACTCAATATGGTCGCCGTCTGGTCCGGTTACACGGCGGCTAATCCGGGGGCTCGAGGCGAGGCGAGCCGTCGGATCAACGGTCAGGCTACCGTCGGCTGCGATGGTGCCGGCGCGAAACGTCAGTGACGACACATGCCCTTCGCCGATGGCACGGAGACTGAGAATGAAGCGCAAGCCGCCTTTCGGCGTGTCCGACTGGTCGGGGTGCGGCACGATAGAAGGGTTGAACAGGGCCGAGGCCTCGAACGAATATTCGTTAAGAAAGTAGGCGCCGATCAGCTGGCGCTGGGTTTGGGAAAAGCGGCCGTGCGCCGCCAAGGCCTGTTCCATGACGTCGGCGCGCGACTCGAACGTCTCCAGCAGGTTGCGATGCCGGCCCTCGAAATTCTCCAGGACATCGGCCAGCTGGCCGGCAACGGCTTCCGAATCGAGCGCGAGAACCCTGTCAACGATATGGTTGGCGCGTGTCTTGTCGGTTGGGTTGAGATCGCGCGGTTCTGTCGCCGGCTTGAACGGGCGCACGATCACGCGCGCGGGGTCGGGGCGCAGATAAAGCGCCTGCCGGTTCAGGAAGGTGGCTTGTGACAAGGTATTCTCGGCTCGCTGCAGTAGGAGGTGAAATTCAGGCGCCGACGGCGCGCAGTGCAGTGGGTCTTGTCAGGTCAGCGTTGACCCGTGCAAGCTGACGAATCTCCGCAAGTCCGAGAAGATAGCACACAACCGACTCGCCGCCGCGATTCTCGTTGGCGCGATCGGGGTGCAGCCCATCGCGGCAACTGCCGGTGTGCGGATCGACCAGCGCCACGGACAGGTCGTTGCTGCCGAGAAACCACGCGAAAGCGCGCGTTGCGAGGGCTTTCCACTCGGCATCGCCATCGGCTCGCCACGCCGTGAGGCAGGCAGCGATCGTCGCCGTGGCCTCCACCGGCTGCTGATCGAAGGCGCGGGGATGTTGTCGCTGTTCGCCGAAGCCGGCGGTGCCGACTGGGCGGAAATGGCCGGCCGGCGTCGTTTGCTGCGTCATCAGCCAGCGCAGGGATCTCAATCCGGCATCGACGTAGCCCGGGGTTTGCGTCGCCATGCCTGTCATTATCAAAGCCTGCGGCAAGCGCGCGTTGTCGTAAGCCAGCCCCTCCTCGAACCACACCCAGTCGGGCGTCTCGACCGACGCCAGACAGGACATCAACCTGTCGGCGAGAGAATGTCGAACCTCCTTGGCGTGGAGATCATCCGGGGCTACGGCACAATAAGCGCCCAAACCCAGTAGCGTGAACGCCCACGCTCGGGGTGAACTAAAAGTTTCCGCGGTCGACAATGCCTCGGCAAACAAAGCCGCAGCCCAGCGGCGCCGTGACGGGCTTGCGTCTCTGCGCGCGGACTCGCCCAAGGCCCAAAGCGTTCGGCCGTGACTGTCTTCGGAGCCACTGTCTTCAAGCCAGGTTCGATTGAAGCCCATGAAGTTGCGAAATCGCCTGGTGTCGGGATTCCATGCATGCTGGACGAAAGCTGCAAAGCGGGCCGTCAAAACTTCCGATAGAGGCTGTTCGCCCGGATTATTGAGGACGCAGGCCAAAAGCAAGGCACGGGCGTTGTCATCGACGCAATAGCCGTGCGAGCGATCGGGTACCGAATGCACCGCGTGCTGGAACAGACCGTTATCGTCACACATCGACAGGAAATGGCCGATTTGCATGTCAGGCGCCGCATGGTTCCGTGGCTCGGGCGAACCTATGTCGGAGCGTGCAATGACCTTGAGCCAGTGACCCTGCCGCGCATTCTCGAAGACGGATACGTAACGCTCGGCAGTGCGTTCCCATGTCATCGTTCGACTGACCGCATAGGCGCGTCGACACATCGCCTGCCTGCGAGCGTCGTCGGTGAGCAATTCCGCGATTTCGCTGCCGATAGCGGCCGCGTCGCCGAAAGGTACCAGAACGCCGCGTCCATTAGCCAGCAGCTCACGCGCGTGCCAGTAAGGCGTCGAGACAACTGGCTTCCCCAATCCGAAGCTGTAGGCCAACGTTCCCGACGTCATCTGCGCCTCGTTGAGATAGGGCGTGACATAGACGTCGCACATCGAGATGAATTCGAGCAGCGTGGCTTGATCGACGAACCGGTCGAGGAATACCACGTGGTCTTCGACGCCAGTTTCGCGCACCCGCGCCATCAAGCTTTCGCGATAGGCCTCGCCCTGGTCGCGAACCAGATTGGGATGCGTTGCGCCGAGTACGACATATACCGCATCCGCGCGACGTTTCAGAATCGACGGCATGGCGTCGATCATGACTTCGATGCCCTTGTTGGGGGACAGCAGGCCGAATGTCAGAATGACCGACTTCCCACCAAATCCGAGCTTGGCCTTCGCTGCATCGGGCGCGACAAATGCGACGTCAGGAATGCCGTGGGCTATGACTTCGATCTTGTCGTCCGGCACCTGGTAGACGCTACGCAGCAGCTCGCGGCCCTTGTTGGCCATCACCACGACCTTCGCCGACGCATCGACAATACGCTCCATTACCGCGCGTTGAACGACCGTCGGATTGGCCAGCACGGTGTGGAACGTCGTCACCACCGGCATGGTGAGGCGCGACAACAGCTTGAGGATGTGGGCGCCGGCTTCGCCACCGAAAATTCCGAATTCGTGCTGCAGGCACACGGTGTCGAATCGGCCGGCATTCAGGAAGTCTGCCGCGCGTACATAATCCTGGATGTTGTCATCCTTGATCTGCAAAGCTACGGAAGAGGGATAATCATAGGCTTGACCATGATCGGTCATCGCCACGATGCAGGTCTCCAGATTCGGGCGTGAAGTCGATATCGCCTGCTGCAGGTCGGTCGTAAAGGTTGCGATTCCGCAGCGGCGGGGTAGCGAATTGCCGATAACGGCGATACGGCGGAGCGGCGTCATGTCTGTACCTCGACAATCTCGTTTGATTTCGGCGAGTGCCCGGCGGATGCGCCGGCGGATTTGGTCATTTGCTCTCCAGTTTCCTGCAGCAACGGCATGATTGGATCCGGTCCTGGATAAGCGATCAGGCCGCTCATCCCGGCGGGCCCGACTTCGATATCGGCGCGATCCGCTTCGGCAAATACAGCATCACCGACCGACGCGTTTATCGGGCCGATCCGTGCGTGTCCTTCGATCACAAGGAGCCAGGTTTCCCGATCCGCATTGAGCGCCCAATTCGAATTCGCCGGAAGATCGATCCGCTCAAGTACAAAATGCGGGCTTGCGATCAGGGCAGTTCGAACGGCGGTGAGACGCTGCGGACTGGCCTGGGTTTGAACCGGCCCGGAATCGGAAACGGCGACGGCGCTATCTTCGTGCAGTTCGCGAAGCCTGCCATAGTCGAACAGACGGAATGTCGCATCGCTGCGCTGCTGAATCTCGGCGAGCACGATACCGGCGCCGATGGCGTGGATGGTGCCGGCAGGGACGAAGATGATGTCGCCTTTGGCGACCGGGCGCCATTTGGTCAGACCGGCAATTGAGCCGTCTCTGATCGACGCGCGCAGTTCCTGCGACGTGAGCTGCCGTTTCAGTCCTACCGCAACCCGTGCTTCCGGTGTTGCCGAAAGAATGTACCATGCCTCCGTCTTGCCGTTCGGCAGGCCGATCGAATGCGCGAAGGCGTCGTCCGGATGGACCTGGACGGACAATGGCTCGCTGGTGAACAGTAACTTGAGCAGCAAGGTTGGGCTTTGTGCATTCTTGTCGATGCGCTGAAACCACAGCTCTCCCACGGCGCCACCTGAACCGCCGCTGCTGCTCCAGGGCCGGAGATCGCCGACCCCCCAAGGCTTGCGCACGAGCTGCACGGAGGCATGTTCGATGGCCATAGGTTGTCCTGACCGGTGACGCGCATACCGAAGCGATATGCGGTTGGTCGATACCGACTAACTATAAGATCTGGCGTAGCTAAAGGTTGCGCTTCGCTGTTGCAGCGAGCCCACCATGGTACCGGATCAAATGGCTATTCCGGCGCCCGATAGCAACCTGCGCGCGGTCCTAAAAACCATCGCGCGCTCACATTTGCCGGAAATGCCCTAAATTAGGGGAGAATGGACCCGCGCGGCCATTGAATGGCCGTTACCGGGCAATTTAACCGGCGCCGAGCGCGACGGCGATGGTGTAGGTCGCAAGACTTGCCGCATAGGCCAGCGCCAACATGTAGGCGAAGGTGATCGCCATCCATTTCCAGCTTCCGGTCTCGCGGCGGATCACCGCCAGCGTGGAGGCGCATTGCGGCGCGAAGATATACCAGGCCAGCAGCGACAGGGCCGTTGCCAGGCTCCATTTGGAGGCGAGTACCTGTCCGATCTGTTCGGCGGCCTCCTTGCCGCCCTCGATGGCATAGACGGTGCCGAGGGCTGCGACCGCGACTTCCCGCGCCGCCATGCCCGGGATCAGCGCCACCGCGATCTGCCAGTTAAAGCCGAGCGGGGCCAGCAACGGCTCCAGTGCCTTGCCGATCATGGCGGCGAGGCTGTAGTCGATGGCCGGGTCTTGGGCGCCGGCCGGGGCTAACGGAAACGAGGCCAGAAACCAGATCAGCACCATCATCGAGAAGATCGTGGTGCCGGCGCGCTGCAAGAACATCTTTGCCCGGGTATAGGTGCCGATGGCGATGCTGCGGGCGCGCGGCATCTTGTAGTCAGGCAGTTCCAGCATGAACGGCGCCGGCGCGTAGTCGCGCCACATGAAGAATTTTATGAGGAACGACACGCCTAATGCACTGACGATGCCGGCCGCGTAGAGACCGAACATCACCAGACCCCGCAGATTGATCCAGCCCCAAACCTGCGCGTCGGGGATGAAGGCGGAAATAATCAGCGTGTAGACCGGGATCCGCGCCGAGCATGTCATCAGCGGCGCGATCAGGATGGTGGTCAAGCGGTCGCGGCGATTGTCGATCACCCGTGTCGCCATGATGCCGGGGATCGCACAGGCGAAACTCGAGAGCAGCGGAATGAAGGCGCGGCCGTGCAGGCCGGCGCCGCCCATGATGCGGTCCATCAGGAACGCCGCGCGCGCCATGTAGCCGAAATCTTCCAGCAGCAAGATGAACAGGAAGATGATGATGATCTGCGGCAGGAACACGATGACGCTGCCGACACCGGAGATCACACCGTTCTGAAGGAAGCTTTGCAACAGGCCCGCGGGCAGGGCGTCATGAACCAGCTGCCCGAGCGCGCCGAAGCCTGACGACAACAGCTCCATCAGCGGCTGTGCCCATGCGAACACCGCCTGGAACATCACGAACAGGATAGCCGCCAGGATTGCGAGGCCCGCCACCGGGTGCAGCACCACGGCGTCGATCCGTGCGGTCCAGGTGTCGGGCCGCGCCGGCAGGCTGACGGTCGCCGCGATGATGCGATCGGCCTCACGCTGGGTGGCCCGCAATTGGGCGACCGTGAGTGGCTGCCAGAGATTTTGCGCAAGCGGCGCTTGCGCCTGCGCCGCGATCTCGTCGGTCCGGCGCAGTAATTCGGCGGTGCCGCCCTTGCGCACCGCGATGGAGGTGACGACCGGCACGCCGAGCGCTTCGGACAGCTGCGCCACGTCCACGGTCACGCCGCGGCGGGTGGCGATGTCGAACATGTTGAGCACCAGCATCAGCGGCCGGCCGGTGCTCTTGAGCTCGAGCACGAGGCGGATCGTCAGCCGCAGATTGGTGGAATCGGCCACGCAGAGCACGAGGTCCGGGACGGCCTCGCCGGGCGTGCGGCCGAGCACCATGTCGCGCGTGATCTCTTCATCCGGGCTGCGGCCGCGCAGCGAATAGGTACCGGGCAAATCGACCAGCGAAACCTGACGCCCCAGCGGCGTGACGAACGAGCCTTCCTTGCGCTCCACCGTGACGCCCGGATAGTTCGCGACCTTTTGGCGGCTGCCGGTGAGTGCGTTGAAGAGCGCGGTCTTGCCGCTGTTCGGCGTGCCCACCAGGGCAAGATGCATCAACGGAGCTTCCATGACTTTGGGGTCCGCTCGCGTCAGGCGACAATGATCGCCATGGCTTCGCGCCGGCGTACCGCGATGGTGACGTTCTCGACGCGGACCGCGATCGGATCGCGCCCGACGATGCCCTCGTGCAGCACCTCGATCTTGGCGCCTTCGACGAAGCCCAGTTCGATCAACCGGCTTTCGAGTTCGACGGCCGACAGCGCAGAGCCGGCATTACCGGCGGCGAGGTGCTGGATCACGCCCGAATAGCCGCGCTTGGCCAACCCCAGCGGCAAGTGCGGGCGAGTGCCGTTCCGTTTAGTCATGATTTGTATTTCCAACGGACGGCCGACAGGTCAAGCGTGGTGGTCAAAATGCAGCTGCACCTTAGAGCGATTATAAACAAGCTCACGCGCCTTTCCGGCCAATGCGGGCTTCGGAACCAGATTCAGCCCAACTTCTTTCGATCTTTTAAACGCTCCGAGGACGCGGATATTGACCCAGCGCAATCATTTTTTCCGGCAGCGAAATCCTCTGGGAATGTCTCGGGCAAAGTGGGGTTTACACCTGCGGTTGGAGGGATTGGTTACACAGGAAAGCAGGAGGCACGCATGACCAGATTGGTGATCAAGTTGGTGACACTGACAATTTTCTTGATGGCGCTGGTCGCGGCGCCCCCGGTCATTCCGGCCTTTGCCGCTGGCGGAGGCGGTGATCCTCCGTCTGCGACCCCGCCGGCGCCGGACACCAGGTCCACACCTGCCAGATCCACCCACAAGACCAGGAAGAAGACCAGCAAGCAATCCAGCCTCGACGATCCCGCCTTTGTTCAGGGTTATCGCACGGCCTATGCGACGATCTACGACCGCAACGACTATGCCGCCGCCATCGAGCAGCTGAAGGTGCTGGGCCACGACGATCACCCGAATGTGGCCAACCTGATCGGCTATTCCTATCGCAAGCTCGGCGATTACAAGCTCTCGCAGGTCTGGTACGAGCGCGCCCTGAAGGCCGATCCGAACCATGTGCTGACCTGGCAGTATTACGGTCTGTGGCAGATCGAGCAGGGCAATCGCGATTCTGCGCAATATCATCTGAGCCGGATCGCGGCGATTTGTGGGACCGGCTGCGAGGAGTATCG
>JBGQCE010000161.1:0-7334 GCA_041495185.1 Bradyrhizobium sp. | reverse complement strand
CGACAGCCATCGACCAGTTCGGAGCGAAGGCAAATTCCAGACCGGTGCCGACGACGCCACCCCAACGGGTTTCGCTGGTCCTGTCGAATGTCAGGCCGCTAACTGGGAAGAAGCCAGTGTACTTGTCGGCGACCACGGCAGCGCCACCCTTTACGTACCAAAGAACGCTATTCCAGGCGTAGCCGACCTGACCGGTGAACAGGCCAAAGCCGTCGATGCGCGAGCGGTTTGCGGTCGCCGGTAGAACCAGAAGGTTTGGGTTGAAGGGCGCGATCAGGCTGATGTTGGATCCCGTAAGATTTGCCCAGTCTCCCTGAGCTTCCACACCGAACACCCAGGCGCCGGACTGCCAGCGATAACCGATCTGGCCACCGGCAACGCCGCCGCTTGCATCATGGCAGCCCTCAGCGGCAAGGAATATCCCGCCAAGACCGGTGTTTTGATCCCAGCATTTGTGGCTCCAGCCGCCGCCGCCGTTGAGACCGATGTAGAAGCCGCTCCAGTCATAGATCGCCGCCATCATCGGGGGCGGCGCCTTGGTGTAAGGACGGCCAAGATCAGCCGCCGAAGCGGGAGCAGCGATGCCCAACGCGACGAGGCCGATGGCACCCAGCAAAATCTTTTTCATCGCATTATCTCCAGTTCTTTTTTCTTTTTCGCTTCAGTCGCGACGCGTTTCCCAGATCAATTTCTGCGGGCAATATATCGGAGTCAGGCAGCAAATGCCGTCTCCGAAATGCAACACTCGCGGACGAAGTGAGGCCCCCGGAAGTTAATGATTTGTTGGGTGTTTCCGGGAACTCGGGGAACTCCAAGGGGAACTCCAAGGGGAACTCCAAGGGGAACTCAAGCCGCATCCAAACCCGGTGCTGCCGTGGTGCAGCATTGCAATACCTCTGCGCGATTTTCCCGATGCTGTTTACAAGAACAAAACTGGAACATTCCTGCCGGGACTGCTATATGTGGATAACCGAGGGATCGTCAGGCTTGCGGGATCGGCAAGCGTATAGGGTCGGGTTCGAAGGTGGTCCCAAGCGGATCCTTAAGGCGATACCGGGAACGCAAGCCCGACGGCTGAGCGTTTGGTCAGTCCAGTGGTTTTGCCAGTGGTTTTTAGGAGTGGAGAGCGGCAATGGCGGGAAGCGTAAACAAGGTGATTCTGGTCGGAAATCTCGGCAAGGATCCTGAGATCCGGCGGACGCAGGATGGGCGCCCGATTGCCAATCTGAGCGTGGCGACCTCCGAAAGCTGGCGCGACAAGGCGACCGGCGAGCGCAAGGAAAAGACCGAGTGGCACCGGGTCGTGATCTTCAATGAAGGGCTCTGCAAGATCGCCGAACAATATCTGAAGAAGGGCGCCAAGGTTTACATCGAAGGCGCCTTGCAGACGCGCAAATGGACCGACCAGGCCGGCGTCGAGAAATACTCGACCGAAGTCGTGCTGCAGGGGTTCAACTCGAACCTGACCATGCTCGATGGCCGCAGCGGGGGTAGCGGCAGCAATTTAGGATCGGATGATTCCAGCGGCGATTTCGGGTCGGGTGGTCCATCCGGCGGCACGCCGCGCCGCGCGGTCGCAGCCGGCGCCCGCAACAGCGACATGGACGACGATATTCCGTTCTGAATGCGGTGAGGCGAAACGATCGGGAGGGCCGGCGCCGCGCGGGGCTGTTCACGCTGCTGCCGGGACGGATCATGCACAGCGTCGTGTTCGGCCACTAGCGACATCGGCGAACGCCGTCCCGAACCGACGCGTTTTGGCCCCTGATTCGCAAGCTCTCCTGAACAGTTTCGAGGCCCGGTTTCGCAGTCCTTGCGACGGCCGCCGCGGGGCCTTGTAAGTCTCTGAAAAAACGAAGGGAAAAACCCCTTACGCGGGCCAGTTAAAGGTGGTCTGGAAACACCCGATACGCTATATGATTCCCAACCAAAACTGACCGGATTTCCCCATTGTCTGACACTGAAGATATGAGCCCCGGAGAGCCGCCGGCGCCCTCGGATATTCGTCCCGTATCCATCCTCGACGAGATGAAGCGCTCCTACCTCGATTACGCCATGAGCGTGATCGTGGCGCGTGCGCTGCCCGATGCGCGCGACGGCCTCAAGCCGGTTCATCGCCGCATTCTCTACGCGATGTATGAGAACGGCTTCGAATGGAACAAGCCGTACCGCAAGTCCGCGCGCACCGTCGGCGACGTGATCGGTAAATACCATCCCCATGGCGATCAGTCGGTCTACGACGCGATGGTGCGCATGGCGCAGGTCTTTTCCATGCGCGTGCCCTTGATCGACGGGCAGGGTAATTTCGGCTCGGTCGACGGCGATATGGCCGCCGCGATGCGGTACACCGAATCGCGCCTGACCAAGATCGCGCAGTCGCTGATCGACGACATCGACAAGGACACCGTCGATTTCCAGCCCAATTACGACAGCTCAGAAAAGGAGCCGTCGGTTCTGCCGGCGAAGTTCCCGAATCTGCTGGTCAACGGCGCCGGCGGCATCGCCGTCGGCATGGCGACCAACATTCCGCCGCACAATCTGGGCGAGGTCATCGACGCCTGCGTGGCGCTGATCGACAATCCCGGGCTCGGCATCGACGATCTCATCAACATCGTTCCCGGACCGGATTTTCCGACCGGCGGCATCATCCTCGGACGCCAGGGCATCCGCTCGGCCTATCATCTTGGCCGCGGTTCCATCGTGATGCGCGGCAAGGTGTCGATCGACACCATCCGCAAGGACCGCGAAGCGATCATTATCTCGGAAATTCCCTACCAGGTGAACAAGGCCACCATGGTCGAGCGCATCGCCGAACTGGTGCGCGAGAAGAAGATCGAGGGCATTGCCGATCTGCGCGACGAATCCGACCGCGACGGTTTCCGCGTCGTGGTCGAACTGAAACGCGATGCCGTCCCCGATGTGGTGTTGAACCAGCTCTACCGGTTCACGCCGCTGCAGACCAATTTCGGCGCCAACGTGGTGGCGCTCGATGCCGGCCGGCCGCAGGTCATGACCCTGAAGGACCTGCTGACGCTGTTCATATCCTTCCGCGAGCAGGTGGTGACCCGCCGCACCAAATTCCTGCTCAACAAGGCCCGCGACCGCGCCCATATCCTGGTCGGTCTTGCCATTGCGGTGGCCAATATCGACGAGATCATTCGCGTGATCCGGACCTCGCCCGATCCCAACACCGCGCGCGAAACCCTGATGTCGCGCGACTGGCCGGCGAAGGACGTCGCGGCGATGATCACGCTGATCGACGATCCGCGCCACCGGCTCGCCGCTGACGGCACCGCGCGGCTGTCGATGGAGCAGGCCAAGGCCATTCTCGATCTGCGGCTGCAACGGCTCACCGCGCTCGGGCGCGAGGAAATATCCGAGGAACTGGACAAACTGGCGGTGGAAATCGCCGACTATCTCGACATCCTGCGTTCGCGCGCCCGCGTGCAGGCGATCATCAAGACCGAACTCGCCGATGTGAAGTCCGAATTCGCGACCCCGCGCAAGACCGTCATTATCGAGCAGGAAGGCGAGGTCGAGGACGAGGACCTGATCCAGCGCGAGGACATGGTGGTCACGGTCTCGCATGCCGGCTACGTCAAGCGCGTGCCGCTATCGACCTATCGCGCGCAACGGCGCGGCGGCAAGGGCCGTGCGGGCATGCAGACCCGCGACGAGGATTTCGTCAGCCGTCTGTTCGTGGCCTCTACCCATACGCCGGTGCTGTTCTTTTCGTCGCGCGGACAGGTCTACAAGGAAAAGGTCTGGCGCCTGCCGATGGCCGCGCCGAACGCGCGCGGCAAGGCCCTGATCAACATCCTGCCGCTGGAGCAGGGCGAGCGCATCACCACCATCATGCCGCTGCCGGAGGATGAATCCTCCTGGGCCAATCTCGACGTGATGTTCGCCACCACCGGCGGCAACGTCCGCCGCAACAAGCTGTCGGACTTCGTCGACGTCAGGCGGTCCGGCATCATCGCCATGAAGCTCGATGACGACGAGGCCATCGTCGATGTGCAGATCTGCACCGAACGCGATGACGTGCTGCTGACCGCCGCCGGCGGCCAGTGCATCCGCTTCCCCGTCACCGACGTGCGGGTGTTCACGGGCCGCACCTCGATGGGCGTGCGCGGCATCGCGCTGGCTGAAAACGACAAGCTGATCTCACTCACCATCCTGCGTCACGTGGATGCCGATGCCGAGGAGCGCGCCGCCTATCTGCGTCGCGCCAATGCGGTGCGGCGCGGCGGCGTCGAAGAGGAGGCGGGGACCGATAGCGAGGATGCGTCGGGCGCCATCGAGCTCGGCGAGCAGCGCTATGTCGAAATGTCCGCGAACGAGCAATTCGTGCTGACCATCAGCGAGAACGGCTATGGCAAGCGCTCGTCGTCGTTCGAGTACCGGACCACCGGCCGCGGCGGCAAGGGCATCGTCGCGATGTCGGTGAACGACCGCAACGGCAAGCTGGTGGCGTCATTCCCGGTCGAGGACTCCGACCAGATCATGCTGGTGACCGACAAGGGTCAGCTGATCCGCTGTCCGGTCGAGGGTATCCGGATCGCGGGCCGCTCGACCCAGGGCGTCATCGTGTTCGATACCGCCGAAGACGAGCATGTGGTGTCCGTCGAGCACATCGGCGAGGACACCGAAAACGGAAATGGAGGCTAGGGCGCCCGCCTAGCCTCCAGTCTGATCAAATCCGTAAATTGTCGGTTGCGCCTTATGGCGTGCGGTCGGCGGTGACCAGCCGGGCTTGCCGGATCATGATCTTGGAACCGGCGACGCGCAGGCAGGAAGCCTCGAAATTCGGCCATGCCTTCTGCGAGCAGCTCGGGCCCACGGTGTGGATGTCAAGCCGGTCGCCCTTGGCGAGGGCCTGCGGAACGCTGGCTTCGACCTGCGGGGCAAAGCCGGGCAGGACGGTAAGGGCTGCGGCGATGAACGCAGCGACGGCTATGGCTGAAAGAGCCTTGATCATGACGGTCCCCTGTCACTGGGCCTTTGTGGCCCGTCGTTTCGTTAACCATTTGATACAAAGCGCCCGTTTCCGGATGTCTTCGCCAGCGTTGAAAATGGTTTCGTCCGGCCGGAGATTTGTTTCGTCGCCAATCGGGCGATGAAACACAGTCACCTTGCATAGGAGACGCCGTGACCCCGGAAGTGGTTCAGGGGCCGGCCCAAAATAAAACGGCTGATTTGGCCGGGCAGGCGTGGAACCAGGCCTGCTTGCGGGGCCGCCCGGGGCGGGGTAGGACGGGTTCATGCCCCGTATCGCGCTGTATCCCGGCTCATTCGACCCCGTCACCAATGGCCATCTGGATGTGGTCAGGCACGCCGTTGTCCTGTGTGACCGGCTGATTGTCGCCGTTGGTGTGAATTCAAGTAAAAAGCCGCTGTTTTCGACCGAGGAGCGGCTGGCCATGGTCCGGGCGGTGTTCGCCCCGGTGGCGGCAAAAGCCGGCTGCGCCTTCGATTGCACGACCTATGACAATCTCACGGTTGCTGCAGCGCAGAAACATGGCGCAACCATCATGATTCGCGGTCTGCGCGACGGCACCGACCTCGATTTCGAGATGCAGATATCAGGCATGAACGAAACCATGGCGCCTGAGGTGCATACGGTTTTCGTTCCGGCCTCGGCGGCTGTCCGCCCGATCACCGCCACACTGGTGCGCCAAATCGCAAGCATGGGCGGCGACGTGTCGGCGTTCGTGCCGAAACAGGTCGCGGCGAGCCTCAAGACCAAATTCGCCCGCTAAACTAGACACAAACCCGCTTTCACCCGATCCGGAGTTTCCATGATCCGAGCTCTCGCCATTATCGTCGCGCTGGTTTGCGCGGCCCCTGCGATCGCGCAGCCGCTTCCCGCAGGTCTCGACAAGCAGAATGCGATCGTCATCGACACCACCAAGGGCCGCATCGTGATCAAGCTGCGGACCGATATCGCGCCCCAGCATGCCGAGCGCATCAAGCAGCTCGCGCGCGAGGGGTACTACAACAACGTGCCGTTCCACCGCGTGATGGACGGCTTCATGGCCCAGACCGGCGACGGAAAAAATTTCGACGGTACCGGCGGTTCGAAATATCCCAACCTGAAGGCGGAGTTCTCCAAAGTGCCATTCACCCGCGGCATCGTTGGCATGGCGCGGCGCGGCGACAGCGTCGATACCGCGAACTCGCAGTTCTTCATCATGTTCGCGGAAGGCTCCAGCCTCAACGGCCAGTACACCGTGATCGGCGAAGTGGTGTCGGGAATGGACGTGGTCGACAAACTCAAGAAGGCCCCGCCGGGATCGCAAGGCGGCAGCGTGACCGATCCCGACAAAATGGTGAAGGTGCAAGTCGCATCCGACATCAAGTGAGCGGCGATGGCGCCCGCTCGCAAACCGCTCAATGGGTTTGCCGCGGCGCTGCTGTTCGGCCTGTACGCATCAGCCGGGCAGGCGCAACCGGCGCAGGTCAATACCATCCAAGACGTGTTTGCGAAGTTGAGAACCTGCTGGAAGCCGCCGCCGCGATCGCGCGCCAATCCGGGAATCGACATCACGGTGGTCGTGAGCTTTAACCGTGCCGGAGACATTCTTGGCCATCCGAAGATCACCTATGAATCGGAACAGGCCACCGACAACGACCGGCTGATGTACCGCATCGCCGTGATGGAGGCGTTGCAACGCTGCACGCCGATGCCATTTACCGAAGCGATGGCCGGCGCCGCCGCCGGCCGGCCGTTCGCCGTCCAGTTCCACAATCGGAAACCTCCACCCCAACCCGTAGAGAAGAGAGCATGGCTGACACCGAAAATACTTTAATCCTCGAAACCACCCAGGGACCCGTCACCATCGAGATGCGGCCCGATCTTGCGCCCGGCCACGTCGCGCGGATCAAGCAACTGGTGCGCGAGGGATTTTACGACGGCATCGTGTTCCATCGTGTGATCGAAGGCTTTATGGCGCAGACCGGCTGTCCGCAGGGCACCGGCACCGGCGGTTCCGGCAAGAAGCTCAAGGCCGAGTTCAACAAGGAACCGCATGTCCGCGGCACCACCTCGATGGCGCGTGCCGCCAGCCCGGATTCCGGCGACAGCCAGTTCTTCATCTGCTTCGACGATGCATCCTTCCTCAACAACCAGTACACGGTCTGGGGCAAGGTGACCTCGGGCATGGATAACGTCGACAAGATCAAGCGCGGCGAGCCGGTCAGCAACCCGGACAAGATCGTCAAGGCGACCATGGGGGCGTGATCTTCTTAACCCTCTCAAGGGGAGAGGGTAAAAAGAAGCCATGCGCACCGACCTGTTCGACTTCGACCTGCCGGCCGACCGCATCGCTTTGCGG
>JBGQCE010000160.1:0-7346 GCA_041495185.1 Bradyrhizobium sp. | reverse complement strand
GATGTCGCAGCAAGAATCGTGACGCAGAAGATGGCCGACAATATGGGCCAACAATTCGTGATCCTGAACCAGCCGGGTGCATCCGGGTTGATCGGCGCCGAGCAGGTCGCCAGGGCCGAGCCGGACGGCTACACGATCGGCGGGTTCAACGACAGCATCATGACCATGGTGCCCAACCTGCAGTCCAAGATGCGCTGGGACATCCTGAAGGATTTCGAGCCGGTGTCGCTGGTTGCCACCGTCGAATGGGGACTGATCGCCAACAACCAGACCGGCTACAAGACCGCGGCGGATTTGATTGCGGCTGCGAAGGCCGCGCCCGGCAAGATCGACTATAGCTCCGGCGGTCCGGGCAGCCCGCAGCATCTGGCGATGGCGATGTTTGCCTCCGCCGCGGGCATATCGCTGACCCATGTGCCCTATAAGGGCGCCACGCAAGCTGCAACCGACGTCGCCGCCGGGCAGATTCCAGTAGGCTTCCAGGGCCTCGGCACCGTCGCGCCGCTGGTGCGCGGCGGTCAGCTCAGACTGATCGGGGTGACCACCGAGAGGAGGTTGCCGCAATTTCCCGATGTGCCCACCGTTTCGGAATCCGGTCTGCCCGGATTCTTCTTCAATTCATGGTTTGCGATCATGGCGCCGGCCGGTACGCCGAAGGACATCATCGCAAGGCTGAACGCCGAAGTCCTGAAGGCGGTTGGCGATCCCGAGACCCGCCGCAAGCTTGAGGAGCTGGGTTTCGCGGTGCGCGGCAGCTCAGCCCAGGAGCTCGGTGTGATGACGCGCGATCAGCTCGCCAAATACGCGCGCGTGATGAAGGAGATGGGGATCGCCAACGAATAGACGCCGGCTGCCGATTCGGCGGCCGGCGGTCTATTCCCCAAAACTCCCGTTAGTCGCAATAGTAACGGCGACCGTCACGGCCGCGATAGAACTCCGCGCCCTGCGCGCAGGGGCCGGTGCCCCACGCATACGCACCGCGCATCTCAATTCGGCGCTGATAATCGCCGGTGTAGGGATTGTTCGGTCCCTTATTCTGGCAGTTGGCGTTGGGATAGAACTGAGCGCAATAGCCGGGCTTGTAGATAACTTCCCGTGCCATTGCCGGGGTTGCGGCCACCGCTGACAGGAGAGCGGCTGCGGCCAAAAATGCCTGCGGTGATGTTGATGATCATTTCAAACCGGCGCATTGCCGCAAGGCCTTAAAACCCGCTGCGCGGGCGAACCGGCCATATTGCATCCTCTGGATGCGCTCGATGTGATCCTGCTCATTTAAAATTGTCGTCCAATCCTTCCCAACCCGGAAACCCCTGAGCGTGCCCGAACCCTTGTCTCCAGCGATAGCCTATTCCAAACGCTTGTTCCGCCATGATCTTTCGCTAATCTGATCGGGTGGATGGAGGAAGCCGAGCGTGTCTTGTCAGGTGTGTCTATCGACCCTGAAGGCAGGCGATTTGTATTGCTCCTCTTGCGGAGCGGTTGTCCCGGAGCATCCTTCCAAGCCACAGGTCGCGGAAGTTCGCGGCCGCATCGCCGGCGAGCGGAAGTATCTCACCGTCCTCTGCGCCGATCTGCAGCGCTCGACCGACCTGATTTCGGAACTCGACCCCGAGGCGGCAATTTCGCGGCTTGAGCCGGCCCTGATGGCCATGCGGACCGCGGTCCGCCGCAACCGCGGAATCGTCAGCAAGGAGGGCGGCGACGGGCTTATCGCGCTCTTTGGCGCGCCGCACGCCGATGACAATCATGCCGTCATGGCCTGTCATGCGGCGGCCGAACTGGTTCGCCGGATCAAGCTCCTGAACGACCCGGCGCTTCAGGTCCGGGTCGGCGTTCATTCCGGTTATGTCGTCGCCCATGTCATAGAGGCCGATTTCTCCTCGATCTATGAAGCGGGCGGCCCGGCGGTCCATCTGGTCAAGCGGCTGGAGAGCGCCGCGCAGGCCGGACAAATCCTGGTGTCGGAATCCTGCCAGAGCCTGTCCGCGGGCCTGGTGACGTTTAATGCTCTGCCTCCGAAACGGCTGGAGGGATTTTCCGCACCCGTTCCCTGCTACGAGCTCGTCGAAATCAGCGGATTGACGCGCTGGCGAGCCCGCTCGACCAAGGGGCTTTCGTCGTTTGTCGGACGCGCCGAAGAGATTTCCATGCTCGAGCGGGCGGCGCGGGATATCGGCTCATCCGGACAGATCGTCGCGCTTGTGGGTACGGCCGGCATCGGCAAATCCCGAATGGCCCATGAATTCGTCAGCGGGTTGCGGCAGAAAGACTGGCAGGTTCTGGAAGCGGAGGGCAATCCGCTGGAGCAGGCTGTTCCCTATGCGTTGCTGAAGAAGCTGCTCCAGAGCGCACTACAAGTCGGCAACATCACGCCTGCGGATCAGCCGCAGTTGCCGGAGGGGCAGGCATCCGCGCATGCCGATCTTTGGCCAGCCGCCCTTTGCTCCGTCCTGGATCAACCCGTCAAGGATGCAAGGTGGAACGATCTCGAACCCTTGCTGCGGCGGCGGGCGATTACCGACGCCGTACGTAACGCGATCGGCAGGGTTATCTCGACGCGACCGACCATCCTGCTGCTGGAGGATCTTCACTGGATCGACGGTCAAAGCGAGACCGCAATCGAGGCTCTGGTGTCGCTGACGTCAAGCCATCCGCTACTGGTACTGCTGACATGGCGGACGGAGAATACGCCGGGATGGCTGGCGCGGCTGGATGTGCGCCGGATCTGGCTGCGGTCTCTCGATATCGCTTCGGCGAATGCATTGCTCGATAGTCTGCTTGGCACGGCGAAACACCTCGACGATCTCAAGGCGCACATCCTTCGTCACACCGGTCAAATTCCGCTCTTCATCGAGGAAGTCGCGCGGCAACTCATCAATCGCGGAATCCTCAAGACCGACGCCGTCGGATCTGTGGCAAAAGTCGATTGGGATGCGCTGGAAATTCCCCCCACTGTGCAGGGGGTCATTGCATCCCGCATCGATCGTTTGCCGAAGGAAGACAAAGCCCTTCTGCAGCTCGCCTCCGTCGTGGGACCGCGGATTTCACCTCGCTTGCTGACGGCCGTGACCGGCATGCCGCCGGCACAGTTGCAAAGCCGTCTCTGGTCGCTGGAGATTCTGGATTTTCTGATCGAGTCGCAATGGCTTGCCTCTCCGGAATACGAATTTGCCCACGATCTCATTCGCGAGGTTGCCTATGATTCGATCCTCCGGCCGCAACGCGAGGAGCTGCACCGCCGGATCTTGACGGCGTTGGAAGCCAGCTCCGCTGGTCATGAGGAAGACGTTGCGGAAGCGCTCTTTCATCACGCGCTCAAGGCGCAGGACTGGGCAAAGGCCAGCCATTACGGCCAGCTCGCGGCGCGAAAGGCATTGGCCAGATCGGCGTTCCGCGACGCTACCGGCTACTTTCAGTCCGCGATCGATGCGGTTGACAGGTTACCCGACTCGGTCGAGCGCGAACAACGGGCGATAGACCTGCGGATCGAGGCTCGTCTTGCATTTGCTCCGCTTGGAAGCATGGAGCAATGGTTCGGTCTTTGTCGCGATGCGGAGGCACGCTCCGAGAAGATCGGGGACGAACAGCGGCGGCTTGCGTCGATCGTCGCCAAGGCGGTGGCGCTGAATTTCTATGGAGCGCCCTTTGAGGCGATCACCGCGTCCGAGCAGGCTGTTGCACTGGCCAACACCTTGGCCGCCACCGCATGGCTTGGCTACGCCGAGTATGTACTCGGTCAGGCCTATTTCATCGCTGGCCGATATCGGGACGCAGAGCTGCTCTTAAATCAGGCCAGTGCGCGGCTAGCCAGCGCACCGGAAAACGTCCCGCCGGGAACGACGGGGTCGAACCTCCTCGTGCTCTGTCATATGATGAGAGCTCTTGTTTATGTGCAAATGGGCGAATACGACGATTCCGAGCAGTGCTCCCGGCAGGCGAGCGATCTCGCCGAAACGAATGAGCGGCCTTACGAGATTATCGCGGCCCTTTACGGCCGCGGCCTGGTGCAAATGAGCCATGGCGATCTTGAGGAGGCGGAACGCGCGCTTGATGAAGCCTCGTTCCTCTCGCGCGAGAACGAAGTCCGGCTGTTCCTGCCCCTCGTGCTGTGTGCGCTTGGGAATCTCTATTTGCAGACGGGGCGGGCTGCGGAAGCAAGAGACATCCTGCTGAAAGCAAAGGACGAAGCCGAGGCGCTTGGCCACGCCGGCAGTACCATGCTGGCGCCTGTTTATCTTGCTTCGGCATACGCGCAACTCGGCGATATTCCCCGCGGACTGGAAGTTGCGCGGGCCTGCCAGGCGGGAGCAAAGCAAAAAGGATATCATGGGGTCGAAGTCTTGGCCGCTTTCGCCGAGGCTTTCATCTTGTCCCTTCAAGGAGCATCCGCCGCTGCGGAGGCGGAGGCTCAGCTTGATCGAACGATCGAACTGGCAACCCGGCTCGGAGCCAGGCCCTTGCTCGCGACGGCGAAAGGAACATTGGCCCGTCTGCTGGCGGCTTCGGGCAGGAGGTCCGAGGCACAAGACGAACTCGCCCAAGCGATCGAGCTGTTCGACAAGTCGAAAATGACTGTTCAGCTGGAACGTGCTAAGGTGACGCTCTCCAAGTTTGCGGACTTATAGCATCTTAGCAACCACGGCGTATCTCGCCGCTTTTGAGGGAGTGAATCATGGCCTTTGCACCTTATAGTGGACCATTTGAGAATCTCATAAATGAATTTTGCAACCCCAAGAACATCGCTAACACAGCAAAGAGGTTTGCCGAACTGGAAAAGCAGTACGGAACCTATACGTTCGGGAAATTCGCCAAACATTTGCTTAAAAACCCGGACGAATTTAAGAACTGGGAGAGGGATGCAGGGGGGATACCCGCATCGATCCGGCACCGCCTCACCGAAGTCATTTCGACCAATCTCAAATCCAAGTCACCAATGCCGATGATGTTGAAAGTCGGCGACAATGTCAGTGCGGCCCACGATCTGATCGTCGAAGTATTTGCGCACAAGCACAGCATCTTCATCGGCCTTCTTATGCTTTGTCCAAATCCAGAGTTGAAATGATCAGTCTTCTTGGCAAGTCCGCATCGCGGGCTTTGTTTCCGGAGTTGTAAACGGCGTGCCTCAGGACAAGACGGGTGAAACCCGCGCATTTCCGAACAGCAAGCTGGCGGTCCTGCGCAAGCATCCGATCTTTTGCGATCTCGATCCTGAGGCGCTCGACCAGCTCTGCCGCTACGCCAAGCATTCAATGCTGAAGCGGGGAGCGGCGATCTTTTCCAAGGGGGATCCCGGCAACAGCCTGATTGCGGTGATCAGCGGCACGGTGAAAATCAGCATCACCTCCGCGGACGGCCGCAGCGCGATCTTGAATCTTATTGGCGCGGGAGAGATTTTCGGGGAAGTTGCGCTGCTCGACGGGCTGGCGCGGACAGCCGACGCCACCGCGAATACCAATTGCGAGATCTTCGTCATCGACCGTCGCGAATTCCTTCCCTTTGTGCGAAGCCAGCCGGCGCTCGCGATGAAGTTCATCGAGCTGCTTTGTACCCGGCTGCGATGGACCAGCGACCAGGTCGAGCAGGTCATCCTTCAGAATTTGCCGGGCCGGCTCGCCAGCGCGCTCATTCGTCTGACCGAAAAACACAAGACAGAGCCCGCAGGCCGAACCATCGCCATCACCCAGCAGGAAATCAGCGAGATGGTCGGCATGACCCGGGAGAGCATCAACAAGCAGTTGCGGGTCTGGGCGACACGCAAATGGGTTCGCCTCGAGCACGGCGCCATCGTCGTGCTGGATGCCAAGCCGCTTCAGGCATTAGCCGAAGCGGGAAGCGAAGGCGATTAGCGCGCCGGAAGTCATGCGCCGCGCAAGGGCTGCGCCGGTCGTACCGGATAGAGTTCCCGAATGTTTTATCTCGGCCGGTGTGAAGCAAGTCACATTCGCCGTGCGCGCCTTGAGCTAAGCCACGCTGGGGGTCACCCGCACAATGGAGATATCCATGCATGGCTCGTTCGACAGATCAGGCGAAACCGGCAACAGCACCTACCGGAGCTGGGGTTTTGGATTTTTGGCCTTGTCCGCGCTTCTTGCGATCGTGCTGGTCGGATTGGCGATCGTCCAACCTTCTGCATCCAATTGGATATCGCAAGCGGCGCAGGCCGAGTTTGCAGCGACTATTTTAGTGCCGGATGCCGCGCCGACACGGATTGCGAAGCCTGCCATGGAAATTCGTACCGTCGGGGCCAACTAACGGATGAAAATCATCCGGGCGCGAGGTTGGCGCCGCGTTCGATCGTAAACTCGACGTCGTTCAGCCCGCGCGAGTGATTCATGTCCGATTGCGACATCAGCAAGGTGAGGTCCTTGCCCTTCAGCGAAGCAAGGACCTCGGACAGCCGTTCGGAAAGCGCCGGCGCTATTCCCTCGAACGGTTCGTCGAGCAGCAGGCATCTTGTGCCGATGCCAAGCGCCCGGCCAAGCGCGACCAGCTTCTGCTGGCCGCCGCTCAATAGCAGCGCCTTGCGATGGCGCATCTCGGCGAGTTCGCCGATCACCCCGTAGACGAAGTCGAGCCGCGCCCGGCGATCGAGGTGCTCTGCGACCCATAGCGGCAACAGGATGTTTTCCTCCACCGTCAGTTGAGGCACCAGGCAGCGATCTTCCGGCATGTAGCCGATCCCGAGAGCCGCACGGGCATGACGTGGGAGCGCGGACAGGTCCGCTCCTTCGAACCGGATGGCGCCCCGCGCGGGCTTGAGATGACCCATGATCGAACGCATCAGCGTGGTCTTGCCGGCGCCATTGCGGCCGACCAGGCTGACCATGGCGCCTCTGGCGACGCGCATCGAGAAGCCGCGCAGCGCCGGCATCGACTGGATCTCGACGACCAGATGGTCGATCTCGAGCAGTGGTGCCGTGGCGTTCATTGTGCGCCCCCGGTGACGTAGCGGCGCACCTCCGGATCCGTCAGGACGTTGCGCGGGTCGCCGTCGGCGAGAATGCGGCCCTGATAAAACGCAACCACCCGGTCGGCATAGCGGCTGACGATCTCCATATCGTGCTCGACGAAGACGATGGTTGCGGCATCGGGCGCAACGGCATGAATCACGCGGTCCATGGTGGCGAATTTCTCTTCGGCCGAAACGCCTGATGTCGGCTCGTCGAGCAGCAGCAATTTTGGCCGGCGGACCAGCGCCATGGCGATGTCGACCAGTTTGCGCACACCGCCCGCAAGTTCCGAGATCGGACGGTCGGCCATTTCAGCGAGGCCGAACCGCTCCAGCAGTTCGAGTGCCTTGTCGCGGCGGCCCTGCGCCTCCGCCGGCGAGTGAAAGGAGAAGGCCT
>JBGQCE010000159.1:0-7351 GCA_041495185.1 Bradyrhizobium sp. | reverse complement strand
TGATTATTTCAGGAGGTGTCTACCGCTCGTGCTCTTACCGAGAAGGCACGGCGTATAGGTCCCTGCTTTCGCCGGGACGACGCATTAAAACGAATCACCGCCCTTTAAAGTTCGCGACGCGGCGCTCTGCGGTCGCCTTGACGCCTTCCTTGAAATCCTCGGTCGCGCGCAGCTTGTTTTGCTCAACGAGTTCGTGGTTGGTGGCGGCCAGCACGCGGTCGGCGAGGCCGGCGCGCATGGTGGCGCGGGTCGAGAGCAGGCCGAGCGGCGAGCACTCGGCGATTTCGGCAGCAAGCTTGATGGCCTCGGCACGCACCTGATCCTGCGGCACGCAGATATTGGCGAGCCCCATTCTGGTGGCCTCTTCGCCGGTGACGCGGCGGCTGGTGTAGAAAATCAGTTCCGCATTGTTTTTTCCAACCAGTTCGGGAAGCGTCGCCGTCAGCCCGAAACCGGGATGAAATCCGAGTTTTGTAAAATTCGCGGCGAACCGCGCTTCGGGGCAGGTGACGCGAAAATCCGCCGACACCGCGAGCCCCAGCCCGCCGCCGATCGCGGCGCCATGAACGGCTGCGACGATCGGCTTCTTGTTTCGGAAGATGCGTACCGCCTGGACATAGAGATGGTTGATCGGAAGGTTCGAAGCCGGATCGGTTTTGGCGCGTTCCTCGGCTTGCTGCCGCGCCGGATCGCCGAAATTGGCGCCAGCGCAGAACGCCTTGCCCTGGGCGGCGAGTACCGAGGCGCGGATCTCGATATCCCTGTCGAATTCTTCCAGCGCGTCGGCAATCTGGTTGATCAGCGCGACGTCGAAGAAGTTCAGCGGTGGCTTGCGGATTTCGATGAGGCCGACATGGCCGTGCTTCTCGACGCCGATATCCGTGAATTTGCTCATGGTGCCCTCGATTGATTTTGAGTTAGCGCAATCCAAGCCCGCGCGCGATGATGCCGCGCAGCACTTCCGTGGTGCCGCCCTGGATGGTGAGCTTGGGCGCGACCTTCATCGCGTACGGCAATACCGTGTCGAGGATCTCGTGATTGCTGGCGTCCGGCTCGACGAAGGCCGCGAGATCGCGCACCCGCTGCGGCAATTGCTGCTCCCAGATGGTGCCGATGTCCTTGACGATGGAGGCCTCGACCACAGGCTCCTTTCCCGCGTGCAGCATGCCCGCGACCGACACCGACATCCGGCGCATGGTGTGAAGCTGTGCCACCAGCCGTCCGATTCCCTCGGCGCCGCGATTGTCGGGCTTCTCGCCAAGCGCGCGAACCAGTTCGGTCAGCACGTAATAGGTTTCCAGAAAGCGTTCCGGCCCGCTGCGCTCATAGGCGAGCTCGCTTGTTGCCTGTTTCCAGGCGCCGTCGATTTCGCCGAGCATGTGATCGTCGGCTACGAAAGCGTCCTGGAATACCACCTCGTTGAACTCGGCTTTGCCGGTGAGCTGCCCGATCGGGTTGACCTTGATGCCCGGCGTTTTCATATCGACCAGAAATTGCGTCAGCCCATGCCGGCGGTTTTCCTTGGTCGATGGCGAGGTGCGGAAGATCGCCAGCATGTAGTTGGCAACCTGCGCGGATGAGGTCCATATCTTGGTGCCGTTGATCAAAAAACCGCCGTCGGTTTTGGTCGCTTTGGTCTTGGCGGCGAACAGATCCGAGCCGGAATTGGGCTCGCTCATGCCGATCGAGAAACATAGCTCGCCGCGGCAGATGCGCGGCAGGATGTCCATCTTGATGTGCTCGGGGGCGTATTTCAGCAGCACCGGCCCGCTCTGCCGGTCGGCGACGAAGAAACGCCGCGTCGGCGCGTTGGCGACGCGCATTTCCTCGGTGACCACGTAGCGCTCGAGAAAGCTGCGCTCATGGCCGCCATATTTCTTCGGCCAGGTCATGCCGATCCAGCCGCGCTCGCCGACCCGCTTGCTGAAACCGGGAACGTCGTTGTCGCCGCCTTGCGGATTGTGCGGATCGAAGGTGCCCTTCGCGGCCTCTTCGGCGAGGAAGGCGCGGACTTCCTTGCGGAGCTTCTCGCATTCAGGGGGCAGACGGATGGGATCGAAACGGAGCGCTGCTGTCATGACTGATCTCGTTTTTCCCTGGATGTCAGCGCGAGGCGACCAGCGGCCACAATTCGTCGGCGCCGCGCGCCGCGATGCGCTTGCCCAGTTCCACCGCCCAGTGACTTTCATGGCCGAAATCGTCGCGCCAGGCCAGCGCGCGCATGGTGTAGCGATGCAGGATATGCTCAAGCGTGTAACCGATCGCGCCATGAACCTGGTGGGCGATCGCCGCACCCTTTTCGGCGGCCTCGGCGCAACGGATCTTCGCGGCTGTCGCTTCGAGGAAGACCGCGTCGTTGAAGCCTGCAGCGTTGGCGATGGTGTCGGCCGCCGAACTCGCAGCCGTCATTGCCGCCGCGGTTTCGCCGGCGAGGCGAGCGAGATTGTGCTGCACTGCCTGGAATTTCGAAATCTTCTTTTCGAACGCGACGCGCTCATTGGAATAGCGCACGCTGATGTCGAGCATCGATTCCAGGCTGCCTGCAATCTGCAGGCTCCGCGCCACCGCGCCCATCAGCATCAGCGATGTCTGATCGAAGCCTTTCGGCGCCGGCTTGATGGCTGTGGGTTGTGCGTTGCTGAACGTCACGGTGTCGCTGCCGTCGCTCGCCAGATTGAGACCGGCCTCGATCCGGCACGCGCTCGCTTCGACCAGCGCGATCGATGCACCGCTGGCGCCATGCGCGAGCACCGCGATATGCTTGACCTCCTTGGCAAAGGGAACGCCGCGCGCGCGGCCGGACAGGGTGCCGTCGGTATTGAGCGCGATACGGTCTTTCGGGCTTGCAGGCGCGACCGTCATCGCGCCTTCGGGCGAGGCGATCCTGGCCTGCGCCAAGAGCCATCCGGCCAGCATCGTTTCGGCGAGCGGCACCGCGATCGCGAAACGCCCGGCCGCGCTCAATACGCTAAAACCTTCGGCCATGCTGGCGCCGGAGCCGCCGCAATCCTCTGATACCCATGACAGCGGCAGGCCGGCTTCGTTCAGCGCCTGCCAGAGCGGCGCTTTCCAGGCGCCCTTCTTGTCGCGGTTGATGGTTTGCGCGTCGGCGAGATCGGTAAATATCCGCTCCGCGGTCTCGGCGACAATGTTCTCACTCTCCGCCACAGCGTTCCCCGTTTTTCGCTTTGCACACATCTCGCCCGGCGATTTCGCTCAGGGCATCGGGTGCCGTCTTTTCTTGCACCGCATGATGAGGAAAAGCCACCGCCATGACAAGCGCTGATGTCCGATAGGTGCCCCTGCACAGGCGGTATGAAGCGATAGCCGCGGCTCGTGATTAATTCCGCGCAACGGAGTTTTGCCGATTTGCAGGCATTCCACCGCACGATATGGTGCATTACAACGGCCCAGCTTGAAAATCAGATGAGGGAATGCGGATGTCTTGGGATGGTTTGTGCGCGATTGTAACGGGGTCTGCGTCCGGCCTGGGGGCTGCGACCGCAGCCATTCTCGCCAAGGGCGGTGCCCGCATCGTCGTCAACTACTCCTCCAGCCAGAAGGAAGCCGAACGGACGGCGGATCTCTGCCGCACCGCCGGCGGCGAAGTGGTCGTGGTGCAGGGCGACGTTTCCCGCGACGAGGATTGCAGGAAGATCGTCGCGGCATCAGCCCCTTGGGGGCGTCTCGACGCGCTGATCAACAATGCCGGCACCACCAAGCACATGCCGCACGGCAATCTCGACGGATTGTCGGCGGAGGATTTTCAGCGGCTGTTCGGCGTCAACACCATCGGCCCGTTCCAGATGGTGCGGGCGGCAAGAAGCCTGCTGGAAGCGGGCGCGAAGGCTTCGAAACGCGCCTCCGCTGTGGTCAACGTGTCGTCGGTCGCCGGCATCAGCGGCGTCGGCTCCTCGATCGCCTATGCCGCAAGCAAGGGCGCGCTGAACACCATCACCTATTCGCTGGCGCGCGCGCTGGCGCCGCTGATCCGCGTCAACACCGTTTGCCCCGGCTATATCGACACGCCCTGGTTCACCAAAGGCCGCGGCGAGGAAGCCGCCAAACAGGTGCGCGATTCCGTGATCGCGAAAGTGCCGCTCAAGGTCGCATCAACAGCGGACGATATCGCGGCGCTGGTGTGTTTTCTCGCCACGCCGCAATCGAGCAACATGACCGGCGAACTGGTGCGGATGGACGCCGGGCTGCATCTGATTACGTGAGAATAGGCTTAAGGCCGTCATTGCGAGGAGCAAAAGCGACGAAGCAATCCATCTGCCGTCTTGCTCAGCGGCCGCTGGATTGCTTCGCGGAGCCTGTCATCGGGCGCGCATTCGCGCGACCCGTTGGCTCGCAATGACGGGAAGCGCGGCGAACGGCCGTTGTTATTTCCCGCCTATATCGGAAATCACGCCGCGGGCCACCAGCCTGTTCCAGATGAACAGCACCAGCAGTGCGCCGATTGTCGCGGTGATGAAGCCCGCGCCCTGATCCGGACTGTAATGGCCGATGGCCTGGCCGATGAAGGTGGCGAGAAACGCGCCGGCGATGCCGAGCACCGTGGTCAGGATGAATCCGTTTGGGTTATTCGGTCCCGGCGAGAGCAATCGCGCGATGATTCCGGCGATGAAGCCGACGATGATGACCCAGAGAATGCCGCTCATTTCTGTCGTCCTCTCTTCTTAAAAAAGCAGAGTTCAAAAAGCTGATGCGGACCGGCCTCAGAGCCGGCCAGATAATTCGCTTTCGGTCGGCAGCCGTCCGTCCGGCGTCAAATGATTGATGACGTCGGGCAGATGCTGGCTAAGGCCGGCAAGCAGCTCGTCGCGCGACAAGCCACTCTGCGAGGCCAGCGCGTTGATCTGATCGGCGCCGAGCGCGCTGGCGAGATCGCCGGGCGAAATCTGCTTGTTGGGTCCTTTGCCGACCCAAGAATTGGCGACTTCGCCCTGACCGTTCTGCTGGAATTGCCTGAGCAGGTCACCGAGCCCGCCGCTGATCACGCTGCCGGCGGCGCCACCTGCGAGCAGGCCGCCCAATCCACCCTTGAGGACGTCGCCAAGGCCTCCGCCCATTCCGCCGCCGGGCGCGCCGGCATTCACATTGCCTGGCGATGGCGCGGGCGCCGGAGTTGCGCCGGGCGGGCTGCCGCCGAGATGCTTGACCGCCTTGTATGCGAGCAGCGCAAGGATCGCCATGGTCAGCGGCGACATTCCTCCGCCGGATTGCGCGCCGGGATTGCTGGGGCCGCGTGGGCCGTGCTGCATCCCGTTGAGTACATCGAGTAAACCCATTGTGCTCTCCTGCCGAGTGCCTGCCCACACCATGAAACATAACGCGCCCCATGACGGTTACAAGGCGCGGCACCGCCGCCCATCGAACAGGCATCGAACGCGAAAGTCTGCTATCGAACCTCCGGAAACAGCGAGGGTGGGATGAGCCCTGCCATAAACCGTTGATCGCTACACTTGCCTTGAAAAGGCGATGATCGGGCGCGAATTTGGATCAAGCTGTCGAAGTATGCATGCGCCGTAACCGCGCCGGGAGAAACGACATGAAACGATTTTACGCAAGCCTTGCCATTATCGCTGTCACGGCTTTCGGCGGCTGGGCTTCGCTGATGCCGGCCAACGCCGCGCCGCCGACCGTGACGCCGTCGCCGGGATATGACGCGCGATTGCAGGAGCAACGCGCGGCGAGGACCACTTATGAACCGGTCATGCGCTCTCCCAAACTGGTGCCCCGGCGCCACGTGAAGCGAATTCACGACGGCGCGCATTGAAACGCCGATCCGGTTCGCCCGTGAGGCGATATCTCCTCGCGCTCACGTTCAGTCTGGGCTTCGCCGGCCCGGTTATGGCCGGCGATTATGCCGGCGCGATCAGCGCCTATCGACGTGCGCACGGCCTGCCCGCGGTGAGGCTGGATAGCCGTCTCAGCGCGGTCGCGTTAGAGCAGGCGCGCGCGATGGCCTCAACCGGCTCTGTCAGCCACAGCGCCGGCGGCAACTTTGCGACGCGGGTGGCTCCCTTGCGCAAATCGAGAGCGGCCGAGAATATCGGCGCGGGTTTCCTCAAGTTCACCGAGATGCTGAAGCAGTGGGAAGACAGTAGCGGCCATCGCGCGAATCTTCTGATGCCGGGCGCGCGTCGCGTCGGCGTCGCCTCCGTGGATAATCCGAAGTCGCCTTACCGGAAATTCTGGGCGATGGTGATCACGGACTGATGACGCAAAAAATTCAGCTGCGCTTGGCCTTGCTCGATGGCGCGCTGAACAGCTTCTTCAGGTCCTTGAAGCTTTCGGAAAGCCGCGGCCAGTCGCAGGAAAAGGAATGCCGCGCGCAGCCCGTGACTTTCGCGCGCGTCCTGATGTCGCCCGCCGGGGGCTGTGGCTTGTTAGGCGCTTCCACCGGAATCGGCACCTTTTCTTTCTTCAGCGAGGCCTGCTGCAGCCGCTGCTGCTGCTGCTGCTGTTGTTGCTTTGCCGTGAAGGCGGCCGCGATGCTGCTTCTCCGCTCGCGATCGAGGAAGGCGGTATATTGTTCGTCGATATGCTTCTGTTCTTGCGGCGTCGGGTTCGGGCCCGCGATATCGAAGCTGCGGTTCTGCATGAAATCGAAATAGGTGTAGCCGCCTCCGGGCTTGCGGCGTCCGGCAAATTTCGCGTTGCATTCGGTGAGCTGAGACGTTCTTTCTTCCTTGGTCGCCGCCTTCTCGGCTTTGTCGGCGCATTCCTCGAAATCGGCCGGCGCGCGCGACCACCATTGCGCATGCGCGTGCGAGGGTTGCAGCATGACGCTGGCGCCGATCGCGGCAATCAGCAGGGCGGTTGTACGCGGCACGAACACGGACGATTTTCCCAGGGAGATAATTTGAGGCAAATTCTCAAGACACGATTTCGACGGATTGTCGTCATTTTGACTCACCTTGTCACCCCGGAACGCGTCGTTTTTCCGGCATGTAAACGGAATGACCTAGCGAACGTCCTATGGATGTTACCTAGCGTTTTGACGCTTGCAACTCAGAGTTGTTCGGTCGAGTCTGTTCGGCAGCGCATTTGCCGTGCGGTATAATAGCAACAATACGGACCTGACTGCTTTGCCACGGGCTGGCGATCACAGCCTCGCTCTGGTAGTCAGCTTCCAAGCGCCCGTGTCCGCCGCATAGCGCTTCCCGCGATGGGATGGCCAACGCGCTGGATTCCAAAAAGGCAGCCGGGAATGCTTTTCGTATTTGTTCGTCATGGCGGTGTCGCAGCGCTGCTGGTGGGCGTGGCGGCTGAAACGCTTCTCTGGCTGGTTGGTGTTATAGTGCTGGCGCCCGTCATGATCGTGCTTGGCGCGCTACTGTTT
>JBGQCE010000158.1:0-7376 GCA_041495185.1 Bradyrhizobium sp. | reverse complement strand
ATTTCCAGAACGTCGGTTCGACGCGCCGCCAGGGTCTCGAGGCTGAAGTCACTCTCAGATCGAGCGCATTGCAGCTATACGCCAGCTATGCCCTCGTTGACGCACGATTCCTTGACGCTCTGCAGGTCGGCTCCAACAGCCCCTTTGCCGACGTCAACGGCAACGTCCAGATTCTTCCCGGCAATCGAATTCCGGCGATCCCACGAAACCGAATCAAGGCCGGCGTCGATTATTCGGTCACCGGCGCGTTCAAGGTTGGAGGTGATGCACTGTTCGTCAGCAGTCAATATTTTGTCGGCGACGAATCCAATCAGGCACAGAGGCTGCCTTCTTATGCGGTCTTCAACCTGCATGCCTCGTATCAGATCAACAAGACGTTCCAGATCTACGCGCGTGCGGATAATATCTTCGATAACCGCTATGCGACCTACGGCACATTTTTCAATACTTCTGCTGTCCCCAATTTCGCCAATGGCGGCGCGCCATTCACCGACCCGCGTTCGGTCAGTCCGGCGCGGCCCCGCGCCTTCTATGCTGGCCTGAAGGCCACCTTCTGAAGGTTCCAGGAATACCCGCTTCAGCCCGCTGGATTATTACGGCGAGCCAGGAAGCCGCTGGCCGGATCGTAAGCCAAAATCGCCCCAAACAGAAACGCCACGGTACAACCAAGAACGACGCTCAGGGAAACCCATGACATCTGCTCATAGAGCGCAAAGCGGATGAGTTCAGTCGCATGTGTGAAGGGATTAAGTTCACACAGATAATACAGGAATAAACTCGATTCCTTGACGCGCCATAGCGGATATAACGCCGACGATGCAAAGAACATCGGAAAGATTACGAAATTCATAATGCCGGCAAAGTTCTCAAGCTGCTTGATCAGCGACGAAACCAGCATTCCCAACGCCCCGAGCATGAATCCGCTGAGCAACAGCGCCGGCAGCAGTGCCAGATAGCCGAGGGGCGGCGCTTCGATTTCCCAGAACCAGGCGATCAGCAGGAAGGCATAGGCTTGCAGCACAGATACCAGCGTGCCTGCCAAAAGCTTAGAGGTGAGCAGCCACCAGCGTGGGAACGGGCTGACGAGCAGTGTGCGCATTCCACCGGTCTCCCGGTCATAGACCATGGTGAGCGAGGATTGCATGCCATTGAAAAGCTGTATCATCGCGATCAGCCCGGGCGTGATGTAGACCTCGTAGAGTACATAGGTCTCGTAAGGCGGGATGATCGAGACGCCGAGCACCTGCCGAAATCCGGCGGCAAAAATGAAAAGCCAGACCAGCGGGCGTACAAGTGCGGAAACGAAGCGTTCGCGCTGATGGATAAAGCGCAGCGCTTCACGCCAGACGATGCCCTTGAGGCAGATGAAATACTGCGCCAGCGAGAAGCCATGCCTGTCGATTGCTTCGCCGGTGGCCGTCATCTGGCTGCTTCCAATTCACCCTGATCGGCGGCCCCGGTCAGCCGGTTGAATGCGTCTCGCAGATCGGCGCCACCGGACCTGCCGACAACGTCGCCGAGCGCACCATGGGCAAGAACCTTGCCTTTATGAAGGACCACCACGTCATCGCCCGCGCCAGCTTCGTCGATTAGATGCGTCGCCCAGAGCACGCCAATGCCTTCCACCGTCGATAACCGGCGAACGTGATCGAGAATGTCAGCGCGCGCCTTGATATCGAGGCCGACTGTCGGTTCGTCCAGCAGAAGCAGGCGGGGCTGGTGCAGCAGCGCACGTGCAATCTCGATACGGCGCATCTGCCCGATCGAGAGATTGCCGACCCGATCCTGGCTGCGATCGGACATTGCCACTCGGTCCAGAACCTGCGCGATCAGTTCATTGGCCCGCTTGCTGGCGATGCCATGCAGCGCAGCATGATACATCAGGTTTTGTCGCACCGAAATGTCGATATCGAGCGCGCGGGACTGAAAGACGACGCCGAGCTTGCTCAAGGCCGTGCCCGGCTCGCTTGCAACATCGTGCCCGAAAATGCGGATTCGACCCGACCGTATCGCATAGAGGCGGGTGATCAGCGAAAACAGCGTCGACTTTCCGGCGCCATTCAATCCCAACAGGACGGTAAAAGACGACTGTCTGACCGTCAGACTGACATCATGCAGTGCAACCCGCGCACCATAGCGATGGCTGACGCGGTCGATCTCAAGTGCGGGGGTTTGAGCAAAGTCGAATGGCATTATTACCATTCCCGAAAGTCCCATGCCCATCCGCGGCAGCGGCAAGCAGATATTTCAGGACCTCGTGCGTCGTGCCGTCGGCCGATGAAATGCGTCATGCTGGTCTTTCCGACGCGCAGACCTTCAAGTTCGATGGCTGCGATTTAGCCTACTGCGTTGCCTGCGGCAAGCTTCGCCGACCCAAGCTTGACCTAGATTGCTGATCCTGACAAAAATATCGGCTGGCAGTCGCGGCTACCAACGATTGGAGCTTCCTTCACTAGACCTTAGGTCCCGGCGTCGTGGGCCGGACTGCAAGAAAAATCCTCGTCGAAAGAGCCACAGTGCACCGCCCTTTGGGCCCGCAACATTCTTTTCCTTCACGGTTCGCCAACGCGGATGATACAAAACCGGGCGCCTGGCGAGTACGCCATCCAAAGTGAGGGGGATTTCGCGTGCGCGATCATATCGGCGCGGAGCTTTGCGGCTGCCTGGCATCCGTACTGCTGGTCGCTTCGACCCATGCCGAAAACCTCGCCGATCCGCCATCCGTCGCACCGTCAAACATGGCGCGCATCGGCACGGTCGACGAGCGCTTCCAATCGTACAACATTGAAATGATCGAAGTCACCGGCGGAAGATTCTGGAAGCCTTATCGATCAAAGCCGGGCGCTCCGCCTGCGCAACATCCGCGATCCGGATCGGACGCGCCGCCGGGCATGGATTCGAATTTATATCAATACCGGCCGCCGACTGATCTGACCAACGCTCGGTTGCGAAAGCTCGCGGCGGCGCTGGCGCCAGCTTATATGCGTGTCAGCGGCACCTGGGCAAACAGCACTTATTTTTCCGGTTCGGACGACGCGCCGTCGGCGCCTTCAGCAGGCTTCAATGGCATTTTGACCCGCCAGCAATGGCGCGGCGTAGTCGAGTTCTCGCAATCGGTGGACGCGCGGATCGTGATATCGTTCGCGGTAAGTCCGGGCACCCGCGACGCAGCCGGCGTCTGGAAGCCGGATCAGGCCAGCCGCCTTCTAACCTATACCCGCTCGATCGGAGGTAGCATCGCAGCCGCTGAATTCATGAACGAACCGAATCTCGCCGAGATGGGTGGTGCACCGGCAGGCTACGACGCGACCGCCTATGGAAGGGACTTCAGATTATTCCACTCGTTCATGAAGCAGACGACTCCTGAAACGATGATCCTCGGTCCCGGCACGGTTGGTGAGCCCGCAATCGCGTCCGACCTGCTCGCCGCCTCCAGGTCCGTCGTGGATGTGGTTTCGTACCATTACTATGGGACGCTGTCGGAGCGATGCAGCGGTAAAAGTGCGCCGGAGGCGGCCCTTTCCGAGGATTGGCTCTCGCGGACGGATCGGAGTCTGACTTTCTATCGGACACTTCGCGACCGGTTCGAGCCCGGCAAGCCGATCTGGCTCACGGAAACCGCGGATGCCGCGTGCGGCGGAAATCCTTGGGCCGTGGGCTTCCTGGATACGTTCCGGTATCTCGATCAGCTTGGGCGACTAGCGAGAGCTGGCGTTCAAGTCGTCATGCACAACACGCTGGCGGCAAGCGATTACGGGCTGCTCGACGAGGGGACACTGAAACCCAGACCGAAATATTGGGGCGCACTGCTCTGGCGACAATTGATGGGAACCACGGTGCTCGACGCCGGTGTGCCGATTCGACCGGGCCTTCACGTCTACGCCCATTGTCAAAGAGGCACGCCAGGCGGCGTAGCTCTGCTGGTAATCAACACGGACCGTCACGCGCCACGCTTACTCGTGCTTCCCACGGCGTCAGTGCGTTACAGCCTGGACGCGGCGAGTTTAATGGATGCCGGTGTCAGGCTGAACGGCCGCCCGCTGGGGCTTTCCGCAGGGGATGAGCTGCCGACAATCGAAGGCAGGCCGACGGCCGCCGGTACCATGTTGTTCGAGCAGGCCACAATTACCTTCCTGGCCGTTCCTGCGGCAGGAAACGATGCGTGTCGATAACAGAATTGAGCCGCCGGACTTGGCCCCGAGCGCCGATGGCGAGGTGCGCATCCAGTTTGTCTTTCCAAAAGCCGTCTGCTTCTTGGCATAGGCTGGCCGCCGTGGCACCCTCATGGCATAGGCATACCGCAACGAACAAGGGTGCCCCAGGGAGAGACCGCCTTGTACCGCCATGTCGTTTTTCTATGCTCGATCGTGATCGCCCTACTGAACACCGCGCCGGCGGCTCGCGCCGCGGATTCCGAGCGATGCCAGGGGCTATCTCGCCGATTCGAAATTGCCAAACCGCAGATTACTGCGATGGAAGTGTCGCTGACGCTGTTTTCGGCGGTCGACGGTAATTGCATCGATTTGGTGACCAAACTGCTTGACCAAGGTGCGTCGGTCGACGCGCGCGACCGGCTCGGCGCCCGGCCGCTCAGTCACGCCGCCAGGTCCGGCCACCTCCAGATGGTTGACCTTCTGCTGGCGCACGGCGCTCCAATCGATGCACGCAATCTCGCCGGCGCCACCGCGCTATATTTTGCGGCCGAACGCAGCCATATCTCGATCGCGCGACGGCTTATCGAACGCGGCGCCGACGTCAAACTCACCGGCCGCAGTGGGATCTCTCCAATCGCCGCCGCCGCCTATGCCGGCAACGACATCATCTTCGACGCGTTGCTCGTCCATGGAGCCGACGAGCGAGCGCCCGACGAAACCGGCAAGCCGCCGATCGTCTATGCGGCGGCGGGAGCACGGTTCGACATCTTGAAGCGGTTGCTGGCGCGGAACATCGATGTCAACGCGCGCTATCGCAATGATCTCACCCTGCTGATGTGGGCGTCGGGCCCGGATGAAGGTGCGCCGGAAGCGCAGGCAATCAAGGTCGTTTCATATCTGCTAGAGGCAGGTGCGCATATCGATGACCGGGATGACCGCGGCCGCACCGCTCTTATGATCGCGGCCGAAGGCGGCCACTCGGAAATCGCCAATTTGTTGCTAGCACGAGGCGCCGATCCGTCTCTCAAGGACAAGGGCGGAAAGCGTGCCGCAGACCTCACTGTGTTGTCTTCGCTGCGTGAACGGCTGACGCCACGCTGACAGGGCCCAGAGCGTGTTCGAGCGAAGTGGAGACCGGTTCGCGTAAAGAAAACGCGTCAAATCAAGAGATTAGAGCCTCGGTTCTGCTTCCATCAGAACCGATCAGGCTCTAGAGACCGGACAGATATTCCGCTAGCGCCGCCAGGTCTTCAGGAGAAGTGGCAAGCATGAGATCGGACATGCCGGGATTGTTGCCGCGCGCGCGTGTGCGGAATTCGGCGATCGTTTTTGTCAGGTAGTCCCTGCTCATGCCCGCCAGACGAGGCACAGTGCCATCGCCCTGAAAATGATCGAGATGGCAGCCGGTGCAGCCCACCGAGCGGTTGGCGCTTAAGGCCCGATCCGTAATTTCCTTTGACGCGAGGGGCTGGCCCAGATTTGGCCACGGCTTTTTCGAGAAATATTCCGCGATGGCAAGCATGTCCTCTCGTTCCAGGGATGACGCGATCGGTTGCATGATTTCGTTCTTGCGGTCGCCTCGCTTGAAATCGCGCAGCTGTATATAGATGTAGCCCTGTTGTTGTCCCCAAATGACGGGAATCGTCTTGTCAATTGGCTTGCCATCCTGGCCATGGCAGCCCGCGCAGACCTCTGCCTTTTCTGCAATACTTTGCGCGTTCACCGGCGAGGTGCAGACCCCAAAAAAAGCTCCGATCGCGAGTACGCCAAAAACAAACCAATTTAACTCGCTGCGCATCAATTCATTCCAATCAGCGTCTTAACAGAAGCGGGGCCGTGACTGACCGGCCCCGCTTTCACCATTTGATTATTGCGCGTTCGTTAGTCGAGCGAGAAGGCGATAATGTTGTTGCCGCGGTGGAAGTCGATCTGGGTGTTGCCGCCCGCACCCACCACGACATATTGCTTGCCGCCGACTACGTAGGTGGAGGGTGGCGCATTAACGCCCGCACCAGCGCGGAAACTCCACAATTCCTTGCCGTTGGCCGAATTGTAGGCTGCGAACTTGCCGTTGCCTTCACCCGTGAAAACAAGGCCGCCTGCGGTCGCGAGAATACCGCCGATCATCGGCTCCGGCGTCTTCACCTGCCATTTGATCTTGCCGGTGTTGTAATCGACGGCGGTGATGTTACCCGCCTGCGCCTCGCCCGGGATCGCCTTAAAGGCGCCACCAAGCCACAACTTGCCGTTCGGATACGGCGAGTTCTCGACAAAGTAGTTCATGGGCTGATGAAGATTGATGGCATAGGCAAGCCCCTGCCCCGGGTCGGTCGCGATCGGCGACCATTCGACGCCGCCATTCGCACCCGGTAGCATGCGCGCACCTTCTTTTGTGGGCAGAACCCACATGTTCTCCTGCGCCACCATGGCCTCGGAGAAGCGGATCAGGCTGCAATCCTTACGGTCGTGAACATAGATGTGACCGGTCTTGCCGGCATGGATCACGCCCGGGATGGTCTTGCCATCCTTACCCTTCACGTCCACCAGCACCGGCGGGCTTACAGCATCGAGATCCCACACGTCGTGGGCGATGTACTGAAAGTGGCAGACGTATTTGCCGGTCTCGAGATCAAGGGAGACCAGCGAGTTCGTATAGAGGTTGTCGCCGGGGCGGACCGAACCATCGAGATCGGGCGAGGGATTGCCAACGACAAAATAGATTCGGTTCGTTGCCAGATCGACGGCAGGATTTTGCCAGACACCGCCGCCCAGCTTCTGGTAGGGGTCGCCGGTTTTGGCGAGTTGGTCCTTTTCGGCCTGGATATCGCGGTGCATGTCGCGGCCGGTGGCGTCTTTGGTCGCCCAGACGCCGACTGAATTCTCAGGAATCGTATTGAACGTCCAGAGCAACTTGCCGGTCTTCGTATCGTAGGCCTTCACAAAACCGCGGATGCCGTATTCGCCGCCATTCGTTCCGATCAGAACCTTGTCCTTGATGACGGTCGGAGCCATCGTCTCGCTATATCCGAGTTCAGGATCCGCAATATCGGTTTTCCAGACAACATCGCCGGTCTTTGCATTCAGGGCGATCAGTTTCGAGTCGAGCGTGGCAAGATAGACGAGGTCGCCGAGAACCTGGACGCCGCGATTGTTAGGACCGCAGCAGTAAGTCGTTACTGGCCCCATCTTGTGATTATAGTGCCAGAGCTGTACGCCGGTTTT
>JBGQCE010000157.1:0-7398 GCA_041495185.1 Bradyrhizobium sp. | reverse complement strand
GATCAAGTCTGGCTATCCAGAGATGTTCAAGCGCTGCCAGGAGACCTTCGCGTGCTTCCTGCATACCCCGGACCCGCGCGGGGCTTTCGAGGTTTCCGACGAGGAGCGCGAAGCTTTCTACGAGAAACTCTATGCTGAGCGCGGCTTCGGCATCTGGCAGGGCAATTTCCGCGACATCCTGATCGACCGGAAAGCGAACGCGACGATTAGCGATTTCGTGGCGAGGAAGATCCGCCAGCGGGTGAGGGACCCCAAGGTCGCGGAAAAGCTGATCCCGAAGAACCACGGCTTTGGCACAAGACGGCTGCCGCTGGAGACCTTCTATTATGAGGTCTACAACCAGGACAATGTCGAGCTGGTGGACATCACGGAAACGCCGATCGAGCGGATCACGCCGAAGGGTATCAAGACCAGTACCGCGGAATACGAATTCGACATCATCATTTACGCGACTGGCTTCGATGCCATCACCGGCAGCTTCGACAAGATCGACTTCCGCGGCGTGGATGGCGTAAAGTTGAAAGACAGATGGAAGAACGGGCCGCAAACCTATCTCGGTGTCATGGTCGACGGCTTCCCCAACATGATGATGTTGATGGGGCCGCACACGGCATTAGGCAATATCCCGCGCAGCATCGAATATAATGTCGATTGGGTGACCGCCCTGATCCGCTACGCGCGGGAATTCAGCCTGACGCGGGTGGAGGCAACGGCAATGGGGGTGACGTCCTGGACCGATCACGTCAAGGCGCTTGGGGTCGGCCTGCTCTCCAACGAGGTCAACTCATGGATGACCGGGATCAACAGCAATGTGGAAGGCAAGCAGACTCGCATCGTCGCGCGCTATAGCGGCAGCGCTCCCGCCTACCGCGCGAAATGCGACGAGGTGGCAGCGCAGCGATATCAGGAACTCGCGCTGGCGTAGACGACCGGCATCGACAGGACATCCGAACTAGGTCCGCTCACCCGTAAGCGGATTTTCCATCGCCAACATTCCGGGAATCTCTCGACCCCCCAAACAATGATCTTCGTGTCAGATCGCTTCCGGAATCATTTGAATTGAACCGCACGGGCATTCCTGGGCGCAGATGCCGCAGCCCTTGCAATAGTCCAGGTTAAACTCGAAACCCATGCCCGGCCCGAGCTTGATAACGGCATTGTCGGGGCATACGCCGTAGCAGTTGTCGCATTCGAAACAGTTGCCGCAGGACAGGCACCGTCGCGCCTCATAGAGCGCGTTGCTCTCGTCGAGGCCCTTGACGACCTCCTCGAAGGTCGAGGTGCGGCGTGCCGTCTCCAGCACCGGTTGCAGGGTCTTGGGCGCTTCGCCGTAATACCAGGTGTTGAGCTTGTCGGCGGAGGCGATCTCGTGCTTCGGGGCCGGCGTGTAAACCTCGCCGCGCAGCCATGCATCGATATGGCGGGCGGCTTTCTTGCCGTGTCCGACGGCAACCGTCACGGTTCGTTCGGACGGCACCATGTCGCCGCCGGCGAAAATGCCGGCCACCCCGGTCATCATATTGGCACCGACCTGGACGACGCCGTCCTTGACTTCGAGGCCCGGAACCCCCTGCAGCAACGACAGATCGACATCCTGGCCGAGCGCCAGCACAACCGAATCCGCCTGCAGGGTTTCGAACTCGCCAGTCGGCTGCGGAAAGCCCTTGTCGTCGAGCGCCATTTTCTCGACCGTGATCGATCCGGCTTCGACGTTCTTGATCGTCGACAGCCACTTCATCATCACGCCTTCTTCGATCGCTTCCTCGACCTCGAAGTCATGGGCGGGCATTCGGTCGCGGGTGCGGCGATAGACGATCACCGCTTCCTCTGCGCCAAGCCGTTTCGCGGTGCGGGCGACGTCGAGCGCGGTATTGCCGCCGCCGTAGACGACGACCTTTCGGCCGAGCAGCGGCTTGTCTTCGCCTTCCATCGAGCGCAGCACCTGCACGGCGTCCAGCACCTTTGCAGCTTCGCCTGCGGGAATATAGGCACGCTTGGCGATATGAGCGCCCACCGCCAGGAAGGCCGCATCGAAGCCGCCATCCGCCATGGCCTCCACGATATTCGCGACCTTTGCGTTGTAGTTGATGATAACGCCGAGGCCTTCGATGCGCTTGACTTCCGCATCCAGCACATCGCGCGGCAAGCGATATTTCGGAATTCCGAACCGCATCATTCCGCCCGGAGCAGGCCCGGCTTCGTTGATCGTCACGGCATGGCCGAGCCGCGCGAGGTGATAGGCGGCAGAAAGGCCCGACGGCCCGGCGCCGATGATCAGCACTTTCTTGCCCGACGCCGCCGCGGGCGCCTTAAAGCGCCAACCGTTCTTGATAGCGAGATCGCCGAGGAACCGCTCCACCGAATTGATGCCGACGGAGGAGTCGAGCACGGCGCGATTGCAAGCGCTCTCGCAGGGGTGGTAGCAAACGCGCCCCATGACCGCGGGCAGCGGATTGTTTTCGGTGAGCGAACGCCAGGACGCTTCGTAATCGCCGCTTTCGGCGTAAGCCAGCCAGCCCTGGATGTCCTCGCCCGCGGGGCAGGCATGATTGCACGGCGGCAGGCGATGAACATATTCGGGCCGCAGCGTGCGCCAGGAGCCGGTGTGATTGATCAGCGACGTGCCGACGTCCAGCGTGATCGCGAACGGATGCTCCATGGTCGATGCCCTCACCCATCCCTGCCGGTCGCATCGACCAGCCCGTATTCAGCAATATTGGTGTCGCAAATCGCCTGAAGCCGCGCGATGCGCGGGTCTTCATGGCCGCCTTTGAACAAATGGGCGAAGCGGCGCTGCAGTTTCAGATAGTCCTGCACCGGAACCTTGCGGCGGATCTTGCGCACCTGCGTGACCTTGCCGTGCTCAGCCTCGAAAATCGGATAGAGACCGCACTCCACGGCAAGCTGCGCCACCCGGATCGTGTCGTGCGAAGCCGATCCCCAGCCGAGAGGGCAAGGCACGTTGATCTGGATGTAGCGGGCGCCGTGAATCGACATCGCCTTGATCACCTTGCGCTCGAGATCGTGCAGGTCGGCGACGGTCGCGGTGGCGACATAGGGAATGTTGTGTGCAACCGCGATTTTCGGCACGGATTTGCCGGTGCCGAAGACGTTGCCGGGCTCCGGACCGAGCGGAGGCGTGGTCGCGGTGCGCACCGTGGGCGGCGTCGCCGACGATCGCTGCACGCCCGTGTTCATGTAGCCTTCGTTATCGTAGCAGATATAGAGCACGTCATCGTTGCGCTCGAACATGCCGGACAGGCACTGAAAGCCGATGTCGGTGGTTCCGCCGTCGCCACCTTGCGCGATCACCCGCACCTCGGGCCGCTTCTTGACGCGCATCGCAGCAGCGGCCCCAGTGGCGACCGCTGCCGCATTGCCGAACAGCGAATGCAGCCATGGCAGTTGCCACGATGTTTCCGGGTAAGGCGTCGTGAAGACTTCCAGACACCCGGTGGCATTGACGGCGATCAGGTTATTGTTGGTGGCGCGCATCGCAGCATCAATGGCGTAGCGCGCGCCCAGCGCCTCGCCGCATCCCTGACAGGCGCGGTGACCGCAGGTCAGCGCGTTCGACCGGGCCTGGGAGGCCTGCACCGTCCGTTGCTCTTCCGCCACCAGCCGGTTGCCGACGGTAAAGGTACCCTTTTGATAATATTTCAGCTTCTGCACGGCTTCTTCGGGTGCGAGCGTCGCGGCAGGATCAATCATGGCGCGTTCCTTACTCGGCGGCCGGAGGGACGGATTTGGCCAGCTGGCGCAAAATGTTCTCGGCTGTCGGTCCGGATCGTCGGCTCTTGCGGGTGCGATGGATTTCGCGACCGACGACGCGTTCGTTCAGGTCCAGAAAATTCGTACCGTCCCACGGCTGCACACTCGCCTGCCGGAACAAATGATGCAGCGAGGCGCGTGTGATCGGGCGACCGCCGAGGCCGGCAACCGAGGAGTGCAGCCGCGGCGGCCTTGGCAGATTGCGCAGCGCGACATCGACATTGTTGGCGAGCTGTCCGCCCATGCCGACCGCGATGCTCTTCTCCACCACGACGACGTCCTTTGCGCCGGCGAGCGCGTTGCGCAGCGCATCCACCGGAAACGGCCGGAAGGAAACGATGACGACGAGGCCGATGCGAATGCCCTCCTCCCGCATCTCGTCGATGGTGTCCTTGATGGTGCCGCAGACCGAGCCCATCGCGACCACCAGCATATCGGCGTCCTCGGCACGATAGGTGCGCAGCAATCCGCCGGACTCGCGGCCAAAGGCCTTGCTGAATTCGTCGGAGAATTCCGGAATAAGTTTTAAGGCGAGCGTCTGCTTGTAATGAGCGAGGAAGCGCACCTCGGTGAAGGCTTCCGGCCCGACCATGGCGCCGATCGAGGCCGGCGCGGCGGGGTCGAGCACCTGCACCGGATCGTAGGGCGGCAGATAGGCGTCGACTTGCTCCTGATCGGGGATGTCGATGCGCTCCATCGCATGCGTCAGGATAAAGCCGTCGACGCAGACCATGACCGGCATCGACAATTCCTCGGCGAGCTTGAACGCCTGAATGTGCAGGTCGACAGCCTCCTGGTTGGTCTCGGCAAACAGCTGCAGCCATCCGGCGTCGCGCATCGACATGGCGTCGGAATGATCGTTCCAGATATTGATGGGCGCACCGATCGCGCGGTTGCCAAGCGTCATCACGATCGGCAGGCCGAGGCCCGAGGCGTTGTAGACCGCCTCCGCCATGAACAGCAGGCCCTGCGATGCGGTCGCGGTGTAGGCGCGCGCGCCGGCGGCGGAAGCGCCGATCGCGACCGACAATGCCGCGAACTCGCTTTCGACATTGATGTATTCGCAATCGACCAGCGTGCCCTCCTTCACCAGCTCGCCGAGGCCTTCGACGATGTGGGTCTGCGGCGTGATCGGATAGGCGCAGATCACTTCGGGGCGGCACAGCGCGATGGCTTCAGCCATGGCATGCGAGCCTTCGATTTGCTTAAGCATCGGACCGCTCCTCAGGCTGCGCTTTCGGCGTGTTGCTGCATCAGGACGAATTCATGCGCCGCCCTGGCGGCAGCGATATTGGCAGCCCCGATTTTGCCCGGGAAAGCCTCCCCGATCGCCCGTTCGACGCTGTCGAGGCGGACGAACCGGGTTAGCGCCGCAAAAGCGCCGAGCAACGCCGCGTTCGGCACCGGGCGTCCGACGTGCTTGAGCGCAAATTCGGTTGCCGGCACGATGACGGCGTGACCTTTCGGCAGGCGCTCGACGATCTCCCGGATATGGAGATCGGAGAATGTCTTGTTGGTGTTGACCAGGAGATAGCCATCGCGGCGCAGGCCGGCGAACACGTCGATCACCTTGAACAGCGTCGGATCCTGCACGATCAGGCAGTCCGGTTCCAGGATCGGTTCACGCAGCCTGATTTCCTTGTCGGCGATGCGGCAGAACGCCACCACGGGAGCACCGGTACGCTCGGATCCAAAACTCGGGAAAGCCTGCGCGTGCCGCCCTTCGAAAAAAGCCGCGACCGAGAGCATCTCGGCACCGGTGACGACCCCTTGCCCCCCACGTCCGTGAATCCGAACCTGAAACATCGGCGGTTTCCTCGCGGCCTGTTTCGGCCATCGCTTAAAATAGCCGTTGGATAGGGGGACACCTTGCGCTTGATCAATTCCGGTCGTTCAACCCTGCTTTATCAATTACAGAATGATGCCAACCTCCATCGAGAGCTTCGGAGCTACAATGGCGGAAACAACGGCCAGATTGGGTTGTCCATTCGCCGCGCTTCCGAGCGATTCAACATTGCGCGCGGAACGGCCCAGCGTGCCCTTACCGAACTCCAGGAACGGGGCTTCATCGAACTTGTGACGAAAGGAGCGTTCAGCCGGAAACCACCGTACTCAAGCGAATGGCGACTGACGTTCAACACGTGTGACGAGACCGGCGAACTCGCAAGCAAGGCTTTCATGCGTTGGGGCCGCGAAAATCATCGCTTACATCCAAGCGGGGCGATTGCGATAATTCGCCAGCCTGACGGTCACGTTTCCGACTTCGCGGGAAGCCCAGACTGCAAAATTGTTGACCGGCACAAAGGCATAAGCGGCACCTACTGAAACGACAATCACAAGTGCGTCGATGCCAAACCTGATAGGCATGGAGATGCCTATCATGCGCGTTAGAGGGTCGCCGACAATGCACATAACTGGGCCGTGCATCAGATAAAGCGGAAATGAAATTCTGCCAAGCTCGGCTGACAAGTTTCCGCTGAGGAAGGTTCGGATTTGGGGAAGTGCGATACACCCAAGCACAAGAGCCGTCGTCCCGATCAAGCCCCATGTAAAGACGCTGAAAGGAAATAACGGTACTACGCAGCCTGCGAGAAGCAAGATGACCGCAGCCCACTTAGGAATGGCATCGATCCGACCGCGATTGAACCAATCCGCCATTGCCGCGCCGATTGGGAAAAGCGCAAGCATCGCGAAATTGGGAGCTAGAAAAAGAACTAGACCCGCGAGACCAACCAAAAGGACCGAGCGATGGGGCAGCGGCCTAACAAGCAATGCCGCGACGAGGACGATAAACGATCCGAACAATTCGATGCTCATCGTCCAAAGCGGACCAATATAAGTATCAGCAATCCGGTAATTGAAAAAGACATCGAAGAGCGAGAATTTCAGGAGATGACTTACGCTTGCTTCGAAATGCAAGATGCGGCTAAACGGTGGCAGTATTTGATCGGGCGGGCTGATGAGTCCAAGAACCATCGCGACGTGCACGATCAAACACGCGGCAAAAATGGGAATTACCAGCCTGAGATATCGTCCAGCGGCAATCTTTGACCATGACCGAATATCACCATCGGCCAGATACCGCACCGACAATGAGAACCCGGAGACTACGAAGAACACCAAGACTGCGAGCGTCCCGTTAAAAGGGACGAGGTATTTGACGCGGTCGCCGAATACAGGGTCTACCGGAAGGCCTTCGCTGAATACGTGATAGAGCAAAACAAATACCGCGCCCCAACCGCGCAATCCGTCCAGAAAATTCAACCGCTTCAATTGCCGAACCTTATGCGCTTGCCGGTTAGGAGCATCCACATCCACCCGATAGTGGATCGGTCTTTTCGTTGCATCATCGTATCGGCCTGGTTCCCACCATAAATTGAAGCACACAAAGGTCGCGCCAGCTAGCCCCTCAGCAGCGCCCCTAGCATGGAGCCTTAGATGCCACGACCGCACGCGTGGTGGGGAAGTTCGTCCGGCACTAGCGTTGGATTAGGGCTTTGTCTTGGACGACGATGCGAATGCATTCTTCACAACCGCTGAAAACTTTGGCCCAGCTGCAAGTTAGTGAACCATCCTCGCAGCGCGTCGGTTTCGATCGATCGACCGGCCGTTTTGCCGCTAAGGAAG
>JBGQCE010000156.1:0-7403 GCA_041495185.1 Bradyrhizobium sp. | reverse complement strand
CTCGGCCTGCGCGGCGGCAACGCCTTTTCGTAATCGACGTCGCTCACCGACTCTGCGGGGTTGCAGCGGCACGACTGGGGCAGGAAGCCGGCGAATTAAATCGGCGAGCGAGCTTTCACCTCGCCCCGCTTGCGGGGAGAGGTCGGCGCGAAGCGCCGGGTGAGGTGGACTATCCGCAAGTCCGAATTCGTGGAGAGTCCCCCTCACCCCAACCCTCTCCCCGCAAGCGGGGCGAGGGAGAAGAAGCCGCGTACTCACTTCTTGACCTTGCTCGCGTCCATCTTGATCGAGGTGTCGAGCAGCCTGGTTGAAAACGCGGTTTCCACCGCAAACGGTTTTTCCATGCCGAGATAGGTCTGTACCAGTTCGTAGTCCTTTTTCATCCGCTCGGCGTCGATCCAGCCAAGCGCTTTCGTCGTGGTGAAATCGTCGGTCATCAGGAACTTGATGCGTTCCCACTGCCGCTCCTGATTCTCCTTGTCGAGACCCGACACCTGATCGAGCAGCGCCTTCAGGCACGGGGTGACGTCGGCGACGCAGGCGGCGAACGCCTTCTGGCTGATCTTCACGAAATCCTCGGCCAGCTTCGGGTTTTTCTCCAGGAACGCGCCGTTGACGATCAATGAATTGCCGTAGGGATTGAGGCCGATCTCCTTCCAGTTCAGCGAGCCAAGATCGCTGCCGAATTCGATGACCTTCAAATCATGCTCGTTGTAGAAATCGCTGATGATATCGACGGTGTGGCTCTTCAACGCCGCGATCTTCGCGGTCGGCCCGACATTCACAAAGTTCACCGCATCCGGCGCAATTCCCGCAGCCTTGGCGAACGCCGGCCACATCACCCGTGAGGCATCGCCCGGCGGATTACCGATCTTGTGTCCGGGAAAGTCCTTGGCGCTATTCACGCCGTAGCTCTTCAGCCAATAGAAAGTCTGTCCAGTATTGGCGTAAATGCTCATCAGCGCCACGACATCGGCGCCCTTGCTGCGCGCCACCAGCATGGTCGCGAGATCCGCGATGCCGAACGGCGAGCCGCCGGAGCCTACCTTCAGCGACGAAACCCCGGACCCCTTGCCGACCTCGATGTTCAGATCGATGCCGGCCTTCTCGTACCAGCCCTGCGCCTTGGCGTAATAAAACGGCGAATGGTCGGCCGTCGGCGTCCAGTTCAGAATCAGATTGACGGACTCGGCGGCAGCGGCGGGAAAGGACGGCGTCAGCAGTGCGAGTGCCAATCCTGCAATTCCAAAACCTTTCATGGCAACTCTCCTCGTTTGCGGCCTGATCGTTTGGCGTCCCATCGGCCTGACGGCCTTGTCGTGGCACCTCGTTGCGTTTACCAATGCAACAAGGGACGGAATGAATTGTCAACTGCCTGGTTGGAAATGCCCAAACGACGATCAAATGGTGCAAAGCCGCAGCGACGCGATCCGGCCGCCACGCGGAAGAAGCTGCTGACGGCGGCGCGGCGCGAATTTGCGAGATGCGGCCTTGCCGGCGCACGGGTCGATGAAATCGCCGACCGTGCCGGTGTCAACAAGCAACTTGTCTATCATTATTTCGGCGACAAGGACGCGCTCTACCTTGCGGTGCTCGAATGGGTCTACGAGGAAATCCGCACCCAGGAACGTAAGCTCAACCTCGAGGGGTTGCCTCCGGAACGGGCCATCAAGAAGCTGATCGAGAGTTCCTTCGACCATCTCGCGTTGCACCCGGATTTCATCGTGCTGCTCAATGACGAAAACCGCAACGGCGCCAGACACGTGCGCGCTTCGCTGAAGATCGAGGACATGCACTCGCCTCTGGTCAGCATGGTTTCGAAAATCCTCAGCCAGGGCGTGCGGGCCGGAACCTTTCGCAAGGGCGTCAACCCGGTGCATCTCTATATTTCGATCGCGGGCCTCAGCTACTTCTTCTTCTCGAACACGCCGACCTTGTCGGCGATCTTCGGGAAAGACCTGTCGAGCGCGGCCGCCAAGCGCGCCCGCCGCAAACATGTGGTCGACCTGGTGATGCAGGCGCTGCGGCCTTGACCGGTTAATCAACCAGATGGTTGAAAGATTGACGGAGCCGCGATAGATTAAGTCGATCCGCGCTTGTTAAGTAACCAGAGCGCAATTGGGAGAGCACAAGGTGTCCAGCGACGGAATGCGCTCAGCCCGATCCCTGGCGATCATCCTGATCGTGCATCTCGCCGTGATCGTGCTGTGGCAGGTCCTGGTCGACGCCTTCCATGTGCCGAAATTCATATTGCCCTCGCCGCTTGCCACGCTTGCGACGCTGACATCGGCGAAATATGCATGGCTTTCCAACCTCGCCGTGACAGCGGCGGAAATCCTCGGCGGCTTCTGCCTTGGCGCCTTTGTCGGTGTGACGCTGGCGGTCCTGTTCTGCTGGTCGCCGCTGGTAAGCCTGCTGTTGCTGCCGCTGTTCGTCACGCTGAACATGATCCCGAAAGTGGCGCTGGGTCCGCTATTCATCGTCTGGTTCAGCTACGGCATCTTCCCGAACATCCTGATCGCCTTCAGCATCTGCTTCTTTCCGATCCTGCTGACCACCGCGCGCGGGCTGAGCGAAGTCGAACCCGATCTATTGGACCTTGTAAAATCGCTGCGCGGCTCGCGCTGGACGCTGTTCCGCAAAATCCAGCTGCCCGGAGCGCTGCCTTACGTTTTTTCCGGCATGAAAGTCGGCGCCATTCTTGCGGTCGCGGGAGCGATCGTCGGCGAGTTCATCGCGTCCGAACGCGGGCTCGGCTATCTCATGATTCAGGTGCAGTCCTCGCTCGACACGCCGGCCATGGTGATGGCGGTCGTGCTTCTGACGGTGCTGGGAGTGGCACTCTACGGCCTGGTGCTTGGCTGTGAACGGCTGTTCGTGGTCAGGGACGTACGGCTGCAATAGGAATTATTCAGGGAAGAGATATGCTGCTCACGCGCGACAGTCTGCCGGACACCATTTCCGATATCGCAGCCCTTGACGATTTGCTGTGCCGGCCGAGCCAGGCGCTGGTCGACGATCTCCGGAAGGTCGACGGCGACATCATGATCCTTGGCGTCGCGGGCAAGATGGGGCCGACGCTTGCGGGACTGGCGAAGGCCGCCCTGCCCGATCGCCGCATCATCGGTGTTGCGCGCTTCAGCGACGTGAGCGTGAAAGGCTGGTTGCAGACGCGTGGTATCGAGACCATCAACTGCGATTTGCTCGATGAGGCCGCCGTCGAGGCGCTGCCGAGGACGCCGAACATCGTCTTCATGGCCGGACGCAAGTTTGGCGCGGAGGGCGATCTGTCGCTGACCTGGGCGATGAATGCGCACGTCCCCGCGCTGGTCGCGCAGGCCTTTGCGGGCTCGCGGATCGTGGCATTCTCGACCGGCTGCGTTTATCCATTCGTCCCGGTGAACGGAAAGGGCGCCGATGAGGCCTTCCCGCCCAATCCGCCCGGCGAATACGCACAATCCTGCGTCGGACGCGAGCGCATGTTTGAATATTTCTCGCGCAAATTCGCAACGCCCGGCCGATTGTTCCGGCTGAACTACGCGATCGACATGCGTTACGGCGTGCTGCACGACATCGCGACAAAGATCCTTCAGGGCAAGCCGATCGACGTCAGCCTCGGCCACGTCAATTTCATCTGGCAAGGCGACGCCTCGGCGCAGGCGCTGCGCTGCCTCGCGCATTGCGAAACGCCGACCTCGCCGATCAATGTCAGCGGCCGTGAAATCCTCCGCGTCCGCGATCTCGCCGCAAAACTCGGCGCGCGGCTCGGTCGCGAGCCAATCATTGTCGGCGCTGAAGAGCCGACGGCCTGGCTCACCGACACCTCGCAGGCGGTCGAACTGTTCGGCCTGCCGATCGTCGACACCGCGCAATTGATCGCCTGGACCGCGGACTGGGTCGCGCGATCGATGCCGAGCCTCGGCAAGCCCACCAAATACGAGGTGCGCGATGGCCGATACTGATCAGGTCGCAATTGTCCGGCTCGGTCCGGACGACGCGCTCCCGGGCCTCGCGCTGTCGGCAGAAGCGCAGTGGAATCAGAACGAGGCCGACTGGCGCTTTTTCCTGACAAAGGGAACCGTGTTCGGCGTGCGCGACAATGACGGCCACCTGATCGCCACTGCGGCGCTGCTGCCCTACACATCAGGGAACGCCTGGATCAGCATGGTGCTGGTGACCGCGGGCTGGCGCCGCCGCGGTGTTGCGACCAAACTGGTCGACACTTGTCTCGCTGCCGCGGCGAAGCAAGGTCTAACACCTTGGCTCGATGCGACACCGGCGGGCGCCAACGTCTATGGCCCGCTGGGATTTGCGCCGACGCTGCAATTGCGGCGGTTGCACCTGGAGAATTCAACGCGACCGAAAGCCTGCACATCTCTACGGCTACCAGCGTGTGACCTCCAGGAATTCATCGCGCGCGATATCCACGCTATGGGCTTCGATCGCAACACCCTGCTGGCGGGACTCGGGGGACGTCCCGGCTCCCGGCTATTGTCGAACGGCGATGCGATTGCGCTGGTCCGCGACGGCCGGAAGGCCCGGCATATCGGACCCTTGTTTGCGGACAGTCCGGATCGAGCACTCGCCATGGTCCATGAGATCGTTCGATCCGAAACCGGACCCTTGTTGATCGACGCCGTCAACGCGCAAGATGAATTTCTCAGGGGCTTGACCCGCTCCGGCTGGGTCGTCGAGCGGCCGTTTCAGCGCATGCGGTTCGGCAGTGCTCCCGCCCGGGCCGCTGAACCACCGTTCGCCGTCGCCGGCCCGGAATTTGGATAAGGATTTGCCGCCATGCATCACAGCCAGATGAAATCCGACGTGCGGCGTCTGATTGCCGATGGCACGGTACTCCCCGCGCATCCGCTGGCGCTCGACGCCGCTCGCGCGCTTGATACCGTCCATCAGCGCGCACTGACGCGCTATTACATCGACGCCGGCGCGGGAGGCCTCGCGGTCGGCGTCCACACCACGCAGTTCGCCATCCGCGACGTCGGCCTGTACCAACCCGTGCTTGAATTGGCCGCGGAGACGGCGGCTAACTGGACCAAGCGGCCGCTGGCAATGGTCGCAGGTCTCGCCGGCCCGACACGGCAGGCCATCGCGGAAGCCAAGATTGCGCTCGGTATCGGGTATCATGCGGGGCTGCTCAGTCTCGCCGCGATGAAATCCGCGTCCGAGCACGACATCATCGCCCATTGCGAGGCGGTGGCGCGCGAAATCCCGCTGGTCGGATTTTATCTGCAGCCGGCGGTCGGCGGCGTCATCCTCAGCGCGGATTTCTGGCGGCGTTTTGCGGCGATCGACAATGTCATCGCCATCAAGATCGCGCCGTTCAATCGCTACCGCACGCTCGACGTCCTGCGCGGCGTCTGCGCCGCAGGCGCTCTCGACCGCATTGCGCTCTATACCGGCAATGACGACCATATCCTGCTCGACCTCACGCTGCCGTTCGATCTCCGCGATCGCGGCGTCACCACCCGCACCTATTTCCGCGGCGGCCTGCTCGGCCACTGGTCGGTGTGGACGGCGAGCGCCATCAAGCAATTCGAGATGTGCCGCGCGGCGCGGCACAAGGACACTGTGCCATCAGACCTTTTGGCACTCGACGCCCGCGTTACCGACTGCAACAGCGCTTTCTTCGATGTCGCCCATAATTTTCACGGCTGCATCGCCGGCTGTCACGAAATCCTGCGGCGGCAGGGACTGCTTGAGGGAATCTGGTGCCTCGATCCCACTGAGGGCCTCAGCCCCGGCCAGATGCAGGAGATCGACCGCGTCTGCAACGAACATGCCGATCTCAGCGACGACGATTTCGTTGCCGCCCACTTACAGAAATGGCTCGCATGACGGCGCCGCCAGAGCCCTTCATTCGCTTGCGCAACGTGCGCAAGGTCTATCGCTCGCCGGGCGCGGAATTTCTCGCGGTCTCCGACGTCACCATGGACGTGCAGGAAGGCGAGCTGATCTCGCTGGTCGGGCCGTCCGGTTGCGGCAAGACCACCGTGCTGAAGATATTGGCCGGGCTTCACGACGCCGACGGCGGCAGCGTCAAGATCGGCAACGCGCGGACGCCGTTCAATCCCGCGCGCGACATCGGCATGGTGTTTCAGCAGGCGTTGCTCTTGAAATGGCGGACCATCCTCGACAACGTCCTGTTGCCCGCCGAGATCGTCGGCCTGCCGATCAAGGCGGCTCGGGCGCGAGCGCGCGATCTTCTCAATCTGGTCGGGCTTGCCGGCTATGAAGACAAGTATCCGCAGCAATTGTCGGGCGGGATGCAGCAGCGCACGGCGATTGCGCGCGCCTTCATCCACGATCCCAAGCTGATCCTGATGGATGAACCGTTTGGCGCGCTCGACGCGCTAACCCGGGAACAGATGAACCTCGAGATGCTGCGGATCTGGCGCGAAAGCGGCAAGACCATCGTCTTTGTGACGCACAGCATCCAGGAGGCGGTATTCCTCGCCTCGCATTGCGCGGTTCTCACCGCGAGCCCTGCGCGAATGGCGGAATATTTCCCGATCGATCTGCCGTTTCCGCGCGCGCTGCCGATCAAGACCACGGATGAGTTCGGCGCCTATGCACGGCGGATCTATGCGAGCCTGGGGCTTGGTCCCAGCGCGTAGATGGTGAAGAGTCAAATCTGTCTTTCAATAGACTAGAGCGTGACCTCATTAACGTGCTCATGGATGCTTTTCCCGAGGCCGCTTTGGGTCCGAACGAAACGACGCGATGTGCCACATGCAGACGTTGGTCGGCCGCTCCACCCCAAGGCAAGAGCAGACGGCCACCCCTGACTTCGAGACCCGTTCTGGCGACGGTCTATCGAGATACCAGACCGCGATCAGGACCCGACAGCAAGGTCGACAAGCTCTTGAACCTCGCCCACCTGATCCTTGACCAGCCAGTGGGTTAGATCGCCGCTCGATACGACGGCGAGCACCTTACCGTTTTTCACAATCGGTAGGTGCCTGAACCGCCGACTGGTGACCAACTCCATCGCCTCGCCTACGGTCGTCGTCGGCGGAATACTATAGGGGTCCTTCGTCATCACCTCGGAGACTTTCGTTCTGCCGGGTTCAAGACCGGCAGCGAGAACTTTGTTCAGCGCATCTCGCTCCGTGAAGATGCCTACCAGCCTTTCGCCGTCCATGACGATCAAGGCACCGATTTTCTTAGCCGACATCGTCCGCACGCATTCGGTAACCAAGGTATTAGGTCCGACGGAGTGTATCGTTTCGCGCTCAGTGAACAATGATTCCAATGGGGTTCTACGCTTATCTTGTGATCTCAGGAAGTACACGAGGACGCCAACGACGACCACGAACAAAATGAACGCGTAGATAAACATGTTCGTAACGCTTGTGAGCGTCTGCTCCGACGCAGACGCAGCTAGCGCT
>JBGQCE010000155.1:0-7446 GCA_041495185.1 Bradyrhizobium sp. | reverse complement strand
GGTGACGACGTCTTCCAGCTTCACCTTGGGGAACTTGTCGGTGAAGAACTTCTTGAACGCTTTCGCGTCGGCGACCGGATCAGGGGTGTCGGTGGCGACGGCAGGCGGCACGGCGGTGAACGCCAGCGCTGCCAGCGCGAGAGCGGCCGAGGCAAAATGGATCGCAGATCGCACGTGGACCCCCAAGCTGTTACTGAATCTTCGCAATGGTCGTATCGCTGGCGCCCTTGTTGTCGACCCAGCCGATTTTCAGGTCGTCGCCCTTCTTGCCGCCCTTGAATGCGAATTTGACATAGGGGTCCTTGGAGACGGCCGGTCCCCAGTCCGCGACGAACACGCTCTTGCCGTCATATTCGAAGGTCAGTTGCTGGATGAAATGCGGCGGAATCAGCTCACCCTTGGCGTCCTTGACGAAGCCGGAATCCATCGGATGCTGGATCAGAGCCTGGACTTCGGTGGTCTCACCGCTTGAGATCGCGCGCACGCGAATGGTCGATGCCATAAGTAATACTCCTAGATCATAATTTTGCGCATGAACTTGTCGGAAAACCGGCTTCCACTTTTCCGGATCATGCGCTTCAGCCGCCGCAGCCGCCGACGGTGACTTTGACTTCCTTGCTTGCGCTGTAGAGCTTGCCGCCGGCTTCCACGACCGCAATCACGTTGGTGGTCTTTGCCATTTTGAGGCGATTGGCCACGCTCGGCAGGGTTCCTGCCGGAATCTTGTAGGACGCCGCCAGAGCGTTCGGATTTTCCGCGACCAGAATCGAGATCGAAGTCACATCCGCCAGTGTCGAACTGACCGTGATCGGAACCACCGCACCGTTCTCGGCAATTTCCGGCGCATCGAGTTTGACCTTGTCCGACGGCTCGGCGGTCTTGCCATAGAGCGCCTTGATGGCGTCGGCGTCGCCCTTCTGCTTGAACGCGTCTTCCGGATATTTGTCATTGGCCGCGGCAAAGGCCGGAGCGAAGCCAAACCGAATGTTGCCGAGCCCGATCAGCGCAACCGTTACAGCGCCTTTCAGGATCAGGCGCCGGGTGGCCGGAAAGCCGCTTTGAGTCGTATTCATCTGAAGTCTCTCCTAAGGCGCGCGCTCGCCATCATAATGTCTGCAGGAAATCCACCACCGCGTTGATCTCCTGCTCGGTCAAAATGCGATTTCGTCCGAACGGGGGCATCACGGTTTGCGGATTGCGCTTGGTTTCGTCGGTGACGATCGCAACGAGATCCTTGCGATCGGGATATTTGCTTTTGATGTCCGTGAGCGCCGGCCCGATGGTGCCGGGAAAATCGCCGCCCTTGATTTCGTGGCAGGTCAGGCAATTGCCCTTGCCGCGATCGAAGGCGAGCTTCTGTCCCTCGGAAACGGCGGATTGCGCGCGAGCGGGACTTGCGGATACGAGCGCGCCGATCAATAGCGCCAACGCGAGCGCCAGGACAAATGCGGGCTTTGTCTGGGGATGGTCGGTCAAATGGCGTTTCCCGTTGGTCTATTTCGGTTGCATCGTGTCGAGCGGTCCGGTCGTGCGCGGCGTCAGGTCTCTGCCCTCTGCCGTGGACATGATCTTGATTTCGGCAGGATCGGCACATCCGCTCATGCACGGCTTGGCCATCGTATCAGGTCTTGGGTCGGTCCAGATAAAACTGTCGCGATTGGGCATTTTTACTTTCGGCAAACTGTCCCGGTCGGCAACGAATTCGCCGGGAACGAGGTCGTTCAGGTTCAGAATATAGGCCGTCAAAGCATAAACGTCATCGGCTGACAATGTGTGCGGCGCCGGCATCGGCATGGCGCGGTTAATGTAATCCCATAATGTCGGCGCAAACGGCCAATAGCTGCCCACCGTCAGCTCCGGACGGTCATCCCTGAGCGTTCCCGCGCCGCCCGCGAGTTTGGGAAAACGGCCTTCGCCTTCGCCGAAAGTTCCATGACAGGCGGCGCATTGCTCGGCGTAAACCTCCGAGCCCCTCTGGACCGTGCCTTTGCCGGGGGGCAGGCCGGCGCCATCGTCGCCGCGCGCGTCGATATTCCATCCGGCGATCTGCGCAGGGCTAGCTTCGGTGCCATAGCCGTAATGGCCGGGCTCCGCGGCGCGCGCGAAGCTGCCGGCGGCGGCGATCATACCCGCGCACAGCAGCACGGAATGCTTACGCAAGCTGAACATCGAACACGCTCCCGTCAGGCTTGACCTGCCAGGTCTGGATCGAATTGTTGTGATAGACCGAATTCATGCCGCGCTGCTTTCGCAGTTCCGTAATTGTCGGCTGCACATAGCCGGTTTCATCGATCACACGCGATTCAAGCAGCGCCGGCTGGCCGTCCCAGCGCCATGCAAACGTGAATTTCGTCAGCGCCTTCGACAGCACCGGCTCATGCAGCCGCGCGCTCTGCCAATTGACCCCGCCGTCGGTGGAAACGTCGACGCGCTTGACCTTGCCGTTGCCGGTCCATGCCAGTCCGCGAATTTCATACAGACCCGGGCCATCAAGCGGCTTTTCGGGGCAGGGGAAGGTGATGACGGACTTGGCGTCGATCAGCCAGGTAAAACCGCGCGAAGTGCCGTCCGGCATCAGGTCGGTATATTTCGAGGTTTCTTCGCGGGAATACCACGGCTTGTCGCCGAGTTTTATTCTTCGCAACCATTTGATGTTGACGTTGCCTTCCCAGCCCGGCACCACCAGCCGCAGCGGGTAGCCCTGTTCCGGCCGCAGCGCCTCGCCATTCTGGGCGTAGACCACAAGGCAATCGTCCAGGCATTTATTGAGCGGCAGGCTGCGGTTCATATGCGCGCCGTCGGCGCCCTCGACCATCACCCACTTCGCCTCTTTCTTGACCCCGACCTCTTCCAGCAGGGTCGAAAGCCGTACCCCCGTCCATTCCGCGCAACTGATCATGCCGTGGTTGAATTGCAGCGAATTTATTTGCGCGGCGCGCCATTCCATGCCGCCATTGGCCGGGCATTCAATGAAATGGATGCGCGACACCGATGGAAAGCGCACGATGTCCTTCATGGTGAGAACCAGCGGACGCTCGACGAGGCCGTGGATCATCAGCCGGTGCTGGTCCGGATCGATATCCGGCCGTCCCGCATGATGGCGCTCGAAAAACAGGCCGTTCGGCGTGATGATGCCGTGCAGATCCTGCAGCGGCGAGAAGCTGACGGAAGATTCGGTTCCCGCGGTAAGCCAGGGCACGTTGCGCCTGATCACGCCGGCTTCGGTATCGGCGGGCCTGCCGTAGGGCCGATCGACCACGCCGGCCCCGATCGATTGCGACCAGGGTGCGTCCGCCGGCGGGGAAGTCTGCGCGGGCTCGGTATTCGCCGGCTTTGCGCCGAGCGCGAGGCTGCCGGTCAGCGCCGCGCCTAGTCCCAAAAAGGAGCGCCGGCCCAGCGGCGTGCGCGCGCCAGCGGGCTTCGACAGTACACGTATGCTGCGCCAGAGGTCGGGCCGCACGTTTCCTTCCCTTCGTGGCCTTGTTGCCGCACCATTCGTTCTTTTTTGCACCCCTATCGGTATTTACTAATTTAGTCAATGCTAAATAATAGAGGACGCGGTAATGTGATATGAGCGCGCTTCGCGCGTGCGGACAACAATCTGGAAATGAGGCTATGAGGGCAGTTGCAACAGCTACAAGGATCCCCGCCGCAACAGGCGCCGATGACGCGACGGCATTGAAGCAACTGGCGAAGCAGGCCGGCGATGCCGCGCAGCTCCTGAAGCTGCTCGGCAATGAAAAGCGGTTGCTGGTTCTCTGCTTTCTTGCCGCGCGGGGCGAGATGACGGTTGGGGAACTCGTCGGCGTCGCGAAGTTGAGCCAGTCGGCGCTGTCGCAGCATCTGGCGAAGTTGCGCGCGGATGGCCTCGTGGCGTTCCGGCGGACCTCGCAGACGCTGCACTACCGCGTCGCCGACAAACGCGCATTGCACGTGTTGCAGGTACTCAAGGAAATCTATTGCGGGACCATGAAGTGAAGCGCCTCGTCGTCGCGGCAATCCTCGCAATATGCCCGGTCGTTTCGACCGGTGCGCAGACCGTTTCGCCATATCCGGCCATCACGATTCCCCTGAAGATCGATCAGGTGCCGGGCAAGCCGGTCTGGTACAGCACCGGAAATCCCGGCATTCCCGGCAAGGATAATGAAGGCAATACGTCCAATGCCGGATTCGTCGTTACCTCCGGCGGCGTCGCGGTATTCGACATGCTGGGAACACCGAGTCTCGGCTGGGCATTGCTGCAGGAGATTCGCAAAGTCACGGACGGGAAAATCCGCTACGTGATCGCAAGCCATTATCATGCCGATCACATCTATGGATTGCAGGCGTTCAGGGATCACACCGACGCAATCATCATCGCGCAGGAACGCTCAGGCGAATACAAGGACAACGAGCAAATCGCCGACGAGAGGGCGAGCCAGCGCCTCGATCAGCGGCGCGCTGCGTTGTCTCCGTGGGTCGACGGCAATACCCGTGTGGTCCCGCCGGATATCACATTCAGGGACCGCATGACGATTACGCTCGGCGATCGGCGGCTGACGCTGATCTATGCCGGGCCGGCGCATTCCTCCAGCGACATGATGATGATGGTCGAGCCGGATGGCGTGCTGTTCGCCGGCGATATCGTGCAAAACGGCCGCATTCCCTTCATGAACAGTGACGATGTGTCTACGACGCAGTGGCTCAATGCGCTCGGCGAGGTCGAGAAACTCGGCCCGAAATTCATTATTCCCGGTCATGGCAGGACGTCGACCGAGGCGAAGCAGGCGATCGTCTTTACCCGGGATTATATTCAGTATCTGCGGAACGCGATGACCACGGCTGTACAAAGCTGGACCGATTTCGACGCTGCCTATAATCAAACCGACTGGTCGAAATACCGGGATATGCCGGCATTCGCGAGCAACAATCGCGGCAATGCCTACCGGATTTTTCTGGAACTGGAGCAATCGCAGTTCAAAGCTGATAAACCCTAATCCCGAACAATCCTGGATCGGGCGCGAAACGAATATGGCTCAACATGTCGGGGAATTCGGCAAGGACAGCCGGCCCGTCGAATCCGACGGCCGTCTCGACGCGCCGGCGTTCCACCGCAATCATCAGGCGATCCGCGCGGTGTTGCAGTCATTCCTTGCCGGCAAATCCGGCGACGTTGTCGAGGCCGGCAGCGGCACCGGCCAGCATGTAGTCGATTTCGCCCGCCATATTCCCGAGATCACCTGGTGGCCGAGCGATCTCAACGAGCAACATCTCAAAAGCATCAATGCGTGGCGGGCGCATGCAGCCTTGGCGAATATCCGCCCGCCGCTGCGGATCGACTTGTCCGATCCGGCGTGGTGCCGTGAGATGCACGACGGCAGCGGTCCCGCAAAATTGCTGGCGGTGTTCTGCGCCAATGTGATCCACATCGCGCCGTGGCGCGTTGCGGAAGGGTTGTTTGCAGGCGCCGGGCGCACTTTGCGCGCGGACGGGCAGCTGTTCCTCTACGGGCCGTTCAAGCGCGGCGGCAAGCACACCGCCATCAGCAACGCCGTGTTCGACACAAGTCTTCGTGATCGGAACGCCGAATGGGGCGTACGCGATATCGAGGCTCTGGAAAAACTGGCGGCGAATGCCGGTCTGGCGCTGATCGAAGTCACCGGGATGCCCGCCAATAATCTGATGCTGGCGTTCGGGCGGCCGAAATCGGCCTGAACGGCGATGCATAGCGCACGCCCGTTTGCATCGGTTGATCGGGCCGACGCACCCCTTCATAGTAACGGGAATAAATGGGGCCGATTGCATTCGGCCGTGCGCCCCGGGCGGAACGACCGATGATCGACATGACCGCAGCTGACGAGATTTCCGACGACGCCCGTGCGCGATCCAATGTGGTGCGGCTTGCGGCAGCGCAAGCGCTGACCGGCGCCAACTCGGCCGTGATCTTCGCCACCGGCTCGATTGTCGGTGCGACGCTGGCGCCGGATATCTCGCTCGCGACCGTGCCGCTCTCGATGTATGTGGTCGGGATAGCTGCCGGCACCTTGCCGACCGGCGCCATCTCGCGCGCCTATGGCCGCCGCGTCGCCTTCATCATCGGCACCGGCTGCGGCGTGCTGACCGGGCTGCTCGGGGCATTCGCGATCCTGCACGCGTCGTTTCCGCTGTTTTGCTGTGCGACCTTCCTCGGCGGATTGTATGGCGCAGTGTCGCAATCCTATCGCTTTGCCGCCGCCGATGGCGCGAGCGCGGAATATCGCCCGAAGGCCGTATCGTGGGTGATGGCCGGCGGCGTGTTCGCGGGCGTACTCGGCCCGCAGCTCGTGCAGTGGACGATGGATATCTGGCTGCCCTATCTGTTCGCTTTCAGCTTCGTGGTGCAGGCGGTGGTCGCGCTGGTCGCGATGGCGATCCTTGCGGGGGTCGATGCGCCGAAGCCTGCGCCGTCAGATCTTCACGGCGGTCGTCCGCTGTTTACGATCGCGCGGCAGCCGCGGTTTATTGCGGCGGCGCTGTGTGGCGTCGTCTCCTATCCCATGATGAATCTTGTGATGACGTCAGCGCCGCTGGCGATGAAGATGTGCGGCTTGAGTGTCAGCGATTCGAACTTCGGCATCCAGTGGCATATCGTGGCGATGTATGGGCCAAGCTTCTTTACGGGCTCGCTGATCGCGCGCTTCGGGGCGCCGAGAATTGTCGCACTCGGTCTTGCGCTCGAGGCCGCGGGGGCGACGATCGGACTTTCCGGCATCACCGCGCTGCATTTCTGGTCCACGCTCATCGTGCTTGGGATAGGGTGGAATCTCAGTTTCGTCGGCGCGTCCGCGCTGGTGCTGGAGACGCACCGGCCGCAGGAGCGCAACAAGGTTCAGGCCTTCAACGATTTTCTGGTGTTCGGGATGATGGCGGTGGGATCGTTTTCGTCCGGCCAGTTGCTGGCGAATTACGGCTGGTCGGCCGTCAACATGGTGGTTTATCCGCCTGTGCTGTTGGGGCTGGCGGTGTTGACCCTTGCGTCGTTCGCTAGGCGCCGGCGGGTGAGGTCGCAAGCGGTGTCCGACTTTCCCGAGCCGAGTATCTGATTGACCGCTCCACAGTGGTTGCCGCAAGCGCTGGAGGATTTATGCCGTCGCGAGAACGCTTGAACGAGTTTATCGCCGTCGTTGAGGCCGGCGATCACGCAGGCGCGATCGAGCGCTATTACACCAAAGATTCCAGCATGCAGGAGAACGCTAGTCCCCCGCGCGGCGGCCGCGACCTGCTGGCCGCCCACGAGCGGGCGGTTCTGGCGCGCATGTCGCATGTCTATTCCAAGGCGATGGCTTCCGTGGTCGAGGGCGACCGCGTCGCCATTCACTGGATCTTCGAACTGACGGAAAAATCCGGCAAGGTGCATCGGGTCGACGAGGTCGCTTTGCAGGAATGGCGCGGCGACAGGATTTTCCGCGAGCGTTTTTTCTACGATCC
>JBGQCE010000154.1:0-7489 GCA_041495185.1 Bradyrhizobium sp. | reverse complement strand
CCTCGATCCAAACGCTGTTTTCTCGAACCCCGCTCCGGAAGGGTGCGACTGATGTGCGATGGGTAAGACTGAAACGATCAACCCGCGCCACGGCGCACTTCGAAGGAGAACGACCATGTTACGTAAACTCACGCTTGCACTGGTTGCCGCAGCTTCTCTCAGCGCGATGGCGCTGGCTCCCACCGCCGCTTCCGCGGGTGGTGGCGGATGGGGTGGCGGCTTCGGCGGTGGCTTTCATCATCACCACTTCGGCCACGGCTTCGGCATCGGCTACATCGGCCTCGGCGTCGACGACGGATGCTATGTGACGCAGCGCGTGCCAACCCCGTTCGGCTATCGCCTGCGCACCGTCAACATCTGCGGATATTGATCGAACCCTGGGGTTCTCTCAATTCAAAAAAGCCCCGGTCGCCTGTTGCGGCCGGGGTTTTGCTTTTTTGCCGCCCGGTTTGGGCCATCCGACACATTCGGACAGCCGCTCTTGCTGCATCGCAACGTTCCGCCCGCAATCCGAAAGCATAATTTGACTTAGGCTTTGCCGATGCGACTATTGCACCACTTCAGTCCGGTGGAGACCGGCCATAACGAAAAGCTTCGGAGGAAGCACGATGTTCGACAGACGAGAGATGATGAAGCGCGCCGGCATGGCGGCGCTGGCGACAGGTTTCGGTTCGGTCAGGGCGTTTGCGCTCAATACCGTGACGCTCCCCATCGACAACGGCGAACGGCCGCTGGTGAAATATCCGCAGAAGCGGCCGATGATCGGCCTGACCAGCCGGCCGCCACAGCTCGAGACGCCGTTTTCCGTGTTCAACGAGGGCGTGATTACGCCGAACAATGCTTTCTTTGTCCGCTATCATCTGGCGGATGTGCCGCTCAATATCGACCCCGATAAATTTACCCTCGAGATCAAGGGCAAGGTCGATCGTCCGCTCAAGCTGTCCCTGAAGGAAATCAAAAAACTTCCTGCGGTCGAACTGGTTGCCGTCAATCAATGCTCGGGCAACAGCCGCGGATTCTCCAATCCCCGGGTCGCCGGCGGCCAATCGGGCAACGGCGCGATGGGCAATGCGCGCTGGCGCGGCGTGCCGCTGAAAAGCGTGCTCGACAAGGCCGGCGTGCAGCAGGGCGCGAAACAGATCACCTTAAACGGGATGGACGGACCGGTCAGCGACAAGACGCCGGATTTCGTCAAGGCGCTCGATATCGACCACGCCCGCAATGGCGAGGTGATGCTGGCCTATGGCATGAACGGCGAGGATTTGCCGGTTCTCAACGGCTTTCCGCTGCGTCTGATCGTGCCCGGCTATTACGGCACCTATTGGGTGAAGCACCTGAACGAAATTACCGTGATCGACAACGTGTTCGACGGTTTCTGGATGAAGACCGCCTACCGGATTCCGGACACGCCTTGCGGCTGCATCGAGCCGGGCACCGCGCCGAAGGCGACGATCCCGATCAACCGCTTCACCGTCCGCTCCTTCATCACCAATGTGACCGATGGCGCAAAACTGAAGCCGGGCGGGGTGACACTCAAGGGCATCGCCTTCGACGGCGGCAAGGGCATCAAGGAAGTCGCTGTTACGATCGACGGCGGAAAGACCTGGACGCCGGCAAAACTCGGCAAGGACCTCGGAAAATATTCATTCCGCGAATGGACGCTGCCGGTGAAGCTTGCGGCCGGCAACCACGAACTCAAGGTTCGCGCCACCAACAACGCCGGCGACACGCAACCGATGGATCCGTTCTGGAATCCGGCCGGCTATCTTCGCAACGTCGTCGAAACCGTTCGCGTCACCGCGGCGTGAGGAGAAATGTCATGACACGTTTATTTCTCCTCGCGACTGCCACCATCGCTTGCCTGGGTCTCGGTTCGGTAACCGCGGCTCCGGTCAACTACAAGCTCCCGGAGGAAACCGCCGCGTACAAGCCAGGACCGAATCTCGATGTGGTGAAAAACAATTGCACCGCCTGTCACTCGGCCGACTACGTCCAGACCCAGCCGCGGGGCCCCAAATTCAAGAAGGATTTCTGGCAGGCCGAAGTGACCAAGATGATCAAGGTCTATGGCGCGCCGATCGACGATGCGGACGTTCCCAAGATCGTCGAATATCTCGCCGCGACCTACTGAAGTCCGATTGCAAACTGAACCCGCGCGGCCGCAACCGTCGGGACGCGGCGTCGCGGGTTCCCTGTTGGACAAAGTTGGAACCATCAGCATTTTACGAACTTTGCCGCGTCAAAATGATCGCGAAACGGGCAAAAAGCGCAAATGCGCCGCGATATTGATCATTTTCTGCCGAAAATCCGGTGTCGTTTGAGCTATCAAGCGTGCCCTATACCGCGTATCGTGCGCCCGCCGGACATGACGGTTTGCGGGGACCGGCAGTTGGTGATTATTTTTTGATCCCGCGGAGACGACGTGATGGCTAAAGGTACTGTGAAGTGGTTCAACGCGACCAAGGGTTTTGGATTCATCCAACCTTCCAGTGGCGGCAAGGACGTTTTTGTTCATATTTCGGCGGTCGAGAAGGCTGGCCTTTCGACGCTTAACGAAGGACAGACCGTGGAATACGAAGAGGTTGCCAATCGCGGCAAGACCTCGGCCGAAAACCTCAAGGTTTGATACGAGAGCAGTGACAGCGCCCTCTCGGATATAATCCGGGAGCGGGGCTTGCAGAAAACTTCAAAAAACACAGCATTCGGCGGGAGCGGTAGCGCTCTTGCGCGTGCTCGCGCCGGCGCAGAACGCGTCGGTTCGGTCGCTCAATCCTCCGTGACCCATTTTTGAACCGTCATGACATCTGGCGGCTGCAAATAGCCGCGCGGCCATAGGTCCACGACCCATTCGACCCTGGTCGCGCGTTCGACCAGCACCGCGGTGTTGTGCGGCGTCTGCAGCACCAGCGCGTTGCCGCGATAATGCGGATCGCCCACCACATGATATTTGAAGAGACCCCATTGCTGCAGCACCAGCAGCAAGCTGGTGGTGTTGCGCGTGGTGTCCCAGCAATCGTAATTGTGCCTGTCGTCGAAGTAGCGGAAATCCGCTTTCGCGACGCGTTTGTTGGTCCCGATCACCGGCCCCATGCGGCGATCGAGCCAGATCACCGCTTTCCGCACCGCTGCCCGTTCGGCCGCGGCGGAAGCGCGGCCCGCCGCGAGAATCTGCGTCAGCGCGTTGCGATCGCCCGAGGTGAAATCGAGGATCTCGCGGCGTCTGCAGACGAAGCCATAGCAAACCGTCATGCGTTGCGCCGAAGGCGGGAAAATCGACACCGTGCTGTACAGCGCCGCCTGCGGCGCGCTCAATTCGGCGGCGTACGCCGGAAACGAAGCGGCAATCAGGGCTAGCCCAACAGAGGACATGGCAATACCGCAAAACCCCCGGGTTTTGCCTCTGCCAGATCGTTCCTGCCCGCCTGTCAGCCCCATTCGTTGCCACACTTCAAGCCAAAAAAACCTCGCGAAAACTATCGCAGCGGTTTCGCGATGCCAAGAGCGGCTGCATGATAGTCCATGGGAATCCCCTGGGCATGACATGAAGTCCGAGCTCACATCCTTTCCGCCTTTCAAGGCGCCTTTCGCGCCTGACGATGGCGCCATGGCGGCCCGGCTTCTCAAAACCGCAGTATTGAGCGCGGAGCAGAACAAGCGGATCGACCGCACGGCTACGCGCCTGATCGCCGCCATTCGCTCCGGCGAAGACCGGCTCGGCGGCGTCGAGGACATGCTTCGCGAATTCGCGCTCTCCACCAAAGAGGGCCTCGCACTGATGGTGCTGGCGGAAGCCTTGCTGCGCGTGCCGGATACCCGCACCGCCGACCAGTTCATCGAGGACAAACTCGGCCAGGGCGATTTTGTCCACCACGAGACGAAATCCAGCGCGTTCCTGGTCAATGCGTCGGCATGGGCGCTGGGGGTGTCGGCGCGTGTGATTCAACCCGGCGAGACCCCGCAAGGAACGATCGGGCGATTGACAAAGCGGCTGGGCGCGCCTGCGGTCCGCGCCGCCACAAGGCAGGCGATGCGGCTGATGGGCAGCCATTTTGTTCTGGGCGAGACCATCGAATCCGCGCTGGCAAGGGCAGAGCCGCATTCGGCCGGAGCGCCGCGCTATTCCTTCGACATGCTCGGCGAAGGCGCGCGCACCGCCGCTGATGCCGAGCGCTATTTCAATTCCTACTTGAGCGCGATCGAGGCCATCGGCCGCACCGCCGACGACCGGCCCCTGCCCGACCGGCCCGGCATCTCGGTCAAACTCTCCGCGCTGCATCCGCGCTTCGAGGCGGTGAGCCGTGAACGGGTGATGACGGAACTTGTTCCGAGGCTGATCGATCTTGCGCGAAGGGCCAAAGCCTATGATCTGAATTTCACCGTCGATGCCGAGGAAGCGGACCGGCTGGAGCTGTCGTTGGAGGTGATCGCAGCCGCCTTCGGTGACGCGTCGTTCAAGGGCTGGGACGGTTTTGGACTGGCGATCCAGGCCTACCAGAAGCGCGCCGAGGCCGTGATCGACTACATCGACGACCTCGCGCGAAGTCTGAATCGGCGGATGATGGTCCGCCTGGTGAAAGGCGCGTACTGGGATACCGAGATCAAGCGCGCGCAGGAGCGCGGCCTCGACGACTATCCCGTATTCAGCCGCAAGGCGATGACCGACCTGAACTTCATCGCCTGCGCGCAAAAGCTGTTGGCTTTGCGGCCCCGCATCTTCCCGCAATTCGCCACCCATAACGCGCTGACGGTCGCGACCGTTCTCGAACTGGCTGAGGGTGAGAGCGGATTCGAGTTTCAGCGCCTGCACGGCATGGGGGAAGCGCTGTACGCGCAGTTGAGCGAAGATCGCCCCAAGCTGGCCTGCCGGACCTATGCGCCGGTCGGAAGTCACCGCGATCTCCTGGCCTATCTGGTGCGGCGGCTGCTGGAGAATGGCGCCAATTCGTCATTCGTGGCACTCGCCGCCGATGACGCCGTGCCGGTTGCAACATTGCTGCGGCGTCCAGCCGATATTATCGGCACGCCTGCGAATGCGCGGCATCCGGACATCAGGCGTCCGCACGATCTCTATCAGCCGCAACGCCAAAATTCGCGTGGCACCGAATTCGGCGAGCGCGCGGCATTGAACAAGCTGCTTTCAGCAATCACAGCGGAAACCGCCCTTGTTGCGGCAGCGCCTGTTATCGACGGTGAAACAAGAACAGGCGCAACGCGACCGGTCGCAAGCCCGATCGACCAGACAACGTCAGTCGGAAGCGTAATCGATGCGACGCCGGAGAATGTGCGCGAGGCGATAACAGCCGCGCGCGCGGGATTCAAAGGCTGGAGCCGAACGCCAGCCGGGATACGGGCGGAAATCCTGGAAAAAGCCGCAGGCCTGCTGGAGCATCGGGCCGCACATTTCATCGCGCTGTTGCAACGCGAGGGCGGCAAGACGCTCGATGACGCGCTCTCGGAGGTCCGCGAGGCCGTTGATTTCTGCCGTTACTATGCCGCAGAGGGCCGCAAACTCTTTGGCGAAGGCGAAGCGATGCCCGGCCCCACTGGCGAGAGCAATAACTTGCGGCTGCGTGGCCGTGGCGTATTCGCAGCGATATCGCCGTGGAATTTTCCGCTGGCGATCTTCGCAGGCCAGGTGACGGCGGCGCTGATGGCCGGCAATGCCGTCGTCGCAAAACCCGCCGAACAGACGCCGCTGATCGCGGCGGAGGCGGTTCGGCTGCTGCATGAGGCCGGCGTGCCCACATCAGTGCTGCATCTGGTGCCCGGCGATGGAAGTATCGGCGCAGCGCTAACGGCGCATCCTGATATTGCCGGCGTCGTCTTCACGGGCTCGACCGAAGTGGCGCGCGCGATCAACCGCACGCTTGCCGCCAAGGATGGCCCGATCGTGCCGCTGATCGCGGAAACCGGCGGCATCAACGCGATGATCGTGGACGCGACTGCCCTGCCCGAGCAGGTCGCCGACGATGTCGTGACGTCGGCATTTCGCTCCGCCGGCCAGCGCTGCTCGGCGCTGCGCCTGATGTTCGTGCAGGACGACGTCGCCGACCGCATGATCGAGATGATATCGGGCGCCGCGCGCGAACTTGGAATCGGCGACGTGCGCGATCCGGCGGTTCATATCGGGCCGGTGATCGATGCTGACGCGAAGCAGCGGCTTCAGACGCATATCGCGCGAATGAAAAGCAAGGCTCGCGTGCATTTCGCAGGCACCGCTCCCGGCGGCCTCTACGTCGCGCCGCATATTTTCGAATTGTCCGATGCCGATCAACTGACCGAAGAAGTGTTCGGACCGATCCTGCATGTGGTGCGCTTCAGCGCCGACCGGCTCGATCGCGTGCTGCGATCGATCGAACGCTCCGGCTATGGCCTGACGCTCGGCATTCACTCGCGCATCGACGATACGATCGAGGCGGTGATCGACCGGCTTTCTGTCGGGAATATCTATGTCAATCGCAACATGATTGGTGCCGTGGTCGGCGTGCAGCCGTTCGGCGGCCAGGGATTGTCGGGCACGGGCCCCAAGGCCGGCGGACCGCATTACCTGACGCGCTTTGCGACCGAACAGACCGTGACCGTCAACACGGCTGCCGCCGGCGGCAACGCCGCGCTGATGTCGGATAGCGATTAAAGACAATAGCCTCCGTCATTGCGAGGAGCGCCAGCGACGAAGCAATCCAGCCTGTATTTCGCTGCCCTCTAGATTGCTTCGCTTGCGCTCGCAATGACGTGGAAACTTCCGTTGCATCATCCCGCCAACATGGGTCAAATGGCATTTGATCCTGAACATTCTCAAGCGTAATTCCAGCACACGGACAAAACCAACAAAAGTCACGGGAGCGACGTCACTATGGAAAAAGGCATCTTTGAGGGCCTCAAGGTACTGGACTGCGCGAGTTTCATCGCCGCGCCTGCGGCCGCAACCGTGCTGTCGGATTTCGGCGCCGACGTGATCAAGATCGAACCGCCCGGCCTTGGCGATCCCTACCGCAACCTGCCGAACCTGCCGGGGTATCCCGTCAGCCAGCACAATTTCGCGTGGATGCTGGAGTCCCGCAACAAGAAGAGCCTGGCGCTAGACCTCTCCAGGCCGGAGGGACAGGCCGTATTGTATCGCCTCGTTGCCGAGGCCGATGTCTTCATCACCAATTTTCCGCCCGGCGTGCGCCAGCGGCTGGGGATCAACCATGAGGAACTGATGCCGCTCAATGAGCGTCTGGTCTATGCGTCGTTCACCGGTTACGGCGAAAAAGGCGAAGAAGCCAACAAGCCCGGTTTCGACAGCAATGCCTATTGGGCGCGTTCGGGCCTGATGGATCTGGTGCGCGCGGATGAGAACACCACGCCGGCACGTTCGGTCGCCGGCATGGGCGACCACCCCTGCGCGATGGCGCTTTATGGCGCGATCGTCACCGCGCTCTACAAGCGCGAACGCACCGGCAAGGGCTCGCATGTCAGTTCGAACCTGATGGCCAATGGCGTATGG
>JBGQCE010000153.1:0-7525 GCA_041495185.1 Bradyrhizobium sp. | reverse complement strand
CGTAACATTCAACTTTCGGAGTGCCGGATGTCGGAACTCAAGGCCGATGTTCTCGTATTGGGGGCGGGCATGGTCGGCGTCGGCGCCGCCTTGCACCTGCAGCAGCGGGGGCGGGATGTCATCCTGGTCGACAGGCACGAACTCGCCGGCGAGGAGACAAGCTTCGGAAATGGCGGGCTGATCGAGTGCGCCTCGGTATTCCCCTATATGTTTCCCCGGGATTTCGGACAGATCCTTCAATTCGCGTTGGGCAGGGCGCCGCAGGTGCGCTACCAGATTTCCAGCCTGCCGCACTTTCTGCCGTGGCTGGTGCGCTATTTCCTTGCATCCTCGCCGGAGCGGGCGCTGCACAGCGCGATGGCCGAATTGCCCCTGATCCGGCGCAGCCTGATCGAGCATGAGGCGCTGATCGCGGAGGCCGAAGTGCCAGAGTTGTTGCGGCGCACCGGCTGGATCAAGCTGTTTCGCTCGGAGGCGACGCTGGCAAAGGCAGCGTGGGATTTCGAGCGCGCGCAGCACTATGGCGTCGCAGGCGAGATTCTCGATCAAAAGGCGATTGCTGCACGGGAACCCAATCTGACCGGAGATTTTGCCGGCGCGATCCATCTGCCGGCGCCCGGCTTCGTTCCAGATCCCGGTGGATTGGCCAAGGCCTATGCGGCGCTGTTCAAGCGCAAGGGCGGCCGCTTCCTCGTGGGCGATGCGAGGACGCTCGAGCAGGTTACCGGCGGTTGGCGCGTCGCCGGGTCCGATGGCGCAGCGGTCGCGCGCGAAGTGGTGGTGGCATTGGGACCCTGGTCCGATCTGGTGTTCGGTCCGCTCGGATATTCGATTCCGCTCGACGTCAAGCGCGGGTACCACCTGCATCTTAAGCCGCGCGGCAACGCCGTGCTCCATCATCCCGTGCTCGATACCGATCTCGGCTACCTGCTGGCGCCGATGAACCGCGGCATTCGTCTCACGACCGGCGTGGAGTTTGCCCCCCGCGATGCGCCGCCGACGCCGATCCAGCTCGAACGGGCGCTGCCGCGGGCGCACGCGCTGTTTCCTCTGGGCGACGCGGTCGACGCCAAACCCTGGATGGGCGCGCGGCCGTGCTTGCCCGACATGCTGCCGGTGATCGGCAAGGCGCCTCGCCATGCCGGGCTGTGGTTCGATTTCGGACACCAGCACCACGGCCTGACGCTTGGCGCGGCGACCGGCCGCCTGCTGGCGGAGATGATGACCGGCGAGACGCCGTTCGCCGATCCCGGCCCCTTCGCCGTCGAGCGTTTCGGCTAACCATTTCCGCCGAATGAAGGCTCCGGGCGCAAGCCGGCGCCGTCAGGTCGCTTGCGTCGTGCAGCCTGTCGCGGCGATACTGTAACCAGAGCGTTTTCGAGCGAAGTGGAAACCGGTTCGCGTGAAGAAAACGCGTCAAACAAAAGAAATAGAGCCTCGGTTCTGATACAATCGGAACCGAAAGGCTCTCACTGTCAAATGCGATCAGGAGCGGACATGAAGGTAAACGTTGAAATAGATTGCACGCCCCTCGAAGCCCGACAGTTTTTCGGACTTCCGGATGTGCAGCCGATGCAGACGGCGGTGATGGAGAAGCTCCAGCACCAGATGATGGCCAACATCGAAAAGGTTTCCCCCGAGGCGCTGATGCAGAGCTGGTTCACGTTCGATCCGAAGATCGCCGAGCGGTTTCAGGACATGTTCGTGACCATGGCTGGGCTCGGCGGTTCGCGGGCCGGCGACAAGAAATAGCGATGCCGATCGACCGGAGCGAAACACAGGCCGCGGGGCGGCTTCGCGCGCCGGGCCTCGGCCTGCTGCTCGCCGAAGCGAGAGGCATATTTGAACTCAATGCCAGCCTGCTGCTTGCGCCGCTCCTGATGCGCGCGCCGAGAGGCGACGGTCATCCGGTGTTGACGTTGCCGGGGTTTCTCGCCAGCGACATTTCGATGGCGCCGATGCGGCGATATCTGAAGGAGCTCGGATACGATACCTACGCATGGAAAATGGGCCGCAACATCGGCGGCGTCGCGCGCATGCGGGCGGCGTTGCGCGACCGGCTCGCCGAAATTCACGCCGCCACCGGCCGCAAGGTCAGCATCGTCGGATGGAGTCTGGGCGGGGTCTATGCGCGCGATCTGGCACTGCAGGTGCCTCACATGGTGCGATATGTCGTGACGCTCGGAAGTCCGTTCGCGAACGATGTGAGAGCGACCAACGCCACGCGGCTCTACGAGGCGCTGTCGGGCGAAGCGGTTGAAGAAAATTCCGAGCTCCGAAATGCGATCGCAGGCGATTTGCCGGTTCCAACCACATCGATCTATTCACGCTCCGATGGCATCGTGAACTGGCGAACCTGCCTGTTACGTCCCTCCGATACCGCCGAAAATATCGAGGTGCATCTGGCCAGTCATGTCGGACTGGGCGTGAACGCCGCCGCCTTGTGGGCGGTGGCCGATCGTTTGGCCCAGGCGGAGGGTCAATTCAGGCAATTTGACCGGTCGGGGCCGTTTGCCATTGCATATGCGCCTCCGGAAAATGCACAATCCGGGCCAATGTCCTGAACGCCAGAAGCGCCGCCAAGGCGTCGCGTGATCTCAGCGGGAGGAATGCATGAGTGACGCCAGGAAACTGTCATCGATGGACGCGTCGTTTCTGTATCTTGAAACGCCGGAAATGCCGATGCATGTCGGGAGCATGGCGATCTTCCGTCTGCCCGAGGACTACAAGGGCGACTTCTTCGAGGACTTCAAGGCGATGATCGCCTCGCGCCTGCACGTGGCGCCGATCCTTAAAGCGCGTCTGGAAAAGGCGCCGCTCGACATCGATCATCCCTCCTGGGTCGAGGACGACCAGTTCGATATCGACCGCCACATCTTCCGCGGCAGTCTTCCTGCGCCCCACGACCGCGCCACGCTGGAGCGCATCGTCGGCTGGATGCATGCCAAGCTTCTCAATCGCGCCCGGCCGCTTTGGGAGTTTTATGTCTTCGAGGACATGAAGGACAACGAGATCGGGCTTTATTCCAAGATGCACCATGCCTGCATCGACGGCGGCGCGGGTGCTGCCCTCACCAACATGATCTACGATGTGACGCCGGTGCCGAGGAAAATCGAGCCACCGACGGCGAAAGCAAAGGTCGGGCAGGAGCCGCGCGACATCGCCGCCAATCTGATCGACTCCTATCGGCAGATCTGGCGCCAGCCCTTCGATGCCTCGACGGCCGCCAAGGGCATCGACCTGCCGCGCTCGGGCAAAAGCGATCTCGGGTCGATCCTGTTCGACAACGCGATGTTCCAGATCGAATCCGCGGTGAAGTTTGCCGGCAGCATTCCCACCATGCTCAAGAGCGTCTCGGACGTTGTTGGCAAGATTTCCGATCCGAAATCGCGCGACAGCATCGCCAGCATGGTGTCGCCGTCGACCATCCTGAACAAATCGATTTCGTCGGAACGCAGCTTCGCCGGCGTGTCGATTTCGCTCAGCCGTGCGAAGGCGCTGGCCAAGCAGGCCGGCGGCAAACTCAATGACGTGGTGCTGGCGGTCTCCAGCGGCGTGGTCAGACGCTATCTGCTGGAGCAGGGTGCGCTGCCGACGAAATCGATGACGGCCGCGGTGCCGATCTCGCTGCGCGAGGAGGGCAACACCGACGCCAACAATCAGGTGTTCGGCATGATCTGCTCGATCGCCACCAATATCGAGGATCCCAAGGCGCGGCTGGAGGCGATCATTGCGCAATCCGCCAAGTCCAAGGAGATGTCGCATCCGCTGCGGGCCTTGATGCCGCAGATGTCCAACATCTCGATGCTGGGCGCGCCGATCCTGGTCCAGATTCTGGCGCTGCTCTACAGCCGCTCAAGCCTGTCGGACGTGCTGCCGCCGGCGGCGAATATCACGGTGTCCAACGTGCCCGGACCGCGCCAGACGCTGTATGCGGCGGGGGCCGAATTGCTGCACATCTTCCCGGTGTCGATCTCGACCCACGGGCTTGCGCTCAACATCACCGTGCAGAGCTATCGCGATCAGCTCGATTTCGGCTTCATCGCCGGCGCCAACATCATTCCCCATGTCCAGGTTCTCTGCGACATGCTGCCCGGGGAATTCGCGGCCCTCGAAGCCGCGTTTGCGCCGCCGGCCGACCTCAAGAGCGTGGCGAGCTAACGTCAGAGGGCATGATCTGCGAAGCCGGATCATGCTTTATACCTAGGTGAGATATCGACAATGATAGAAATGCCGCCGCTGCAGTTCGCCCAGACGAACGGAATTCGCATGGGCTATTACGAAGCCGGTCCGAAGACCGACAAGCCGCCGGTCATTCTCTGCCACGGCTGGCCGGAGATCGCGTTTTCATGGCGCTACCAGATCAAGGCGCTGGGCGAGGCCGGCATTCGGGTGATCGCGCCGGACCAGCGCGGCTACGGCGTGACCGACCGGCCCGAACCGGTCGAATCCTACGATATCGAGCACCTGACCGGCGATCTCGTCGGCCTGCTCGATCACCTCAAGATCGACAAGGCGATCTTCGTCGGCCACGACTGGGGCGGCTTTGTCGTCTGGCAAATGCCGCTGCGGCATATCGATCGCGTCGCCGGCGTGATCGGAATCAATACCCCCCACACCGACCGGGCGCCGGCGGACCCGATCGAACTGCTGCGCAAGCGTTTCGGCGACCACATGTATATCGTGCAGTTTCAGGACCCCGCGCATGGTCCCGACAAGATATTCAACAGCCGGGTCGAACAGACCTTCGACGCCTTCATGCGCAAGCCGGTTCCGCAGAGCGAGGCCGCACCAGTGGAGCCGCCGACCGCGGGTGTCGGCGCATCGCCGAGGCTCAATCTGGCGTTCCCGCAGATGATTGCCAACTACGACGCCAAACATGATCCGCGCACGCCGATCCTGTCGCCGGAGGAAAAGAAGGTCTTCGTCGATACCTTCACCAAATCCGGCTTCACCGGCGGCATCAACTGGTACCGCAACATGTCGCGCAACTGGCAACGCTCGGCCGGGATCGACCACACGGTGCGGGTACCTTCGCTGATGATCATGGCCGAAAACGATCGGGTGCTGCCGCCGTCCTCGGCCGACGGCATGGAGAAGATCATTCCCGATCTCGAGAAATACCTGGTTCGGGGCAGCGGCCATTGGACGCAGCAGGAAAAGCCGGACGAGGTCAGCGCCAAGCTGATCGAATGGCGTAGAAAGCGGTTCGGGTGATCCAGCGTGCAACATCGTCATTGCGAGCGAAGCAATTTACTTCGTCATTCCGGGATGGTCCGAAGGACCAGACCCGGAATCTCGAGATTCCGGGTTCGATGCTACGCATCGCCCCGGAATGACGGTTGAGATCGAGAGACGGCAGGAGATACTATCGCGATGGCGTCGACGAACAGACTGAGCCCGATCCCGCATCCGCCGACCAAACCGGTGGTCGGCAACATGCTGTCGCTGGATTCGACCGCGCCGGTGCAAAATCTGGCCCGGCTGGCCAGGGAATTGGGGCCGATCTTCTGGCTCGACATGATGGGCGCGCCGCTGGTCGTCGTGTCCGGCCATGATCTCGTGGACGAGCTCAGCGACGAGAAGCGCTTCGACAAGGCGGTGCGCGGACCGCTGCGCCGGGTGCGCGCGGTCGCCGGCGACGGCCTGTTCACCGCCGACACCACCGAGCCGAACTGGAGCAAGGCGCACAACATCCTGCTGCAGCCGTTCGGCAACCGCGCCATGCAGTCCTATCACCCGAGCATGGTCGATATCGCCGATCAGCTGGTGAAGAAGTGGGAGCGGCTGAACGGCGACGAGGAGATCGACGTCGTTCACGACATGACCGCGCTGACGCTCGACACCATCGGACTGTGCGGGTTCGATTACCGCTTCAATTCGTTCTACCGGCGCGATTATCACCCCTTCGTGGAGTCGCTGGTGCGCTCGCTTGAAACCATCATGATGATCCGCGGCCTGCCGATGGAAAATCTGTGGATGCAGAAGCGCCGCCGCGACCTGGCCGGCGACGTCGCCTTCATGAATAAAATGGTCGACGAGATCGTCGCCGAACGCCGCAAGAACGCGGAAGCAGCTGCGGACAAAAAGGACATGCTCGGCGCCATGATGACCGGGGTCGACCGCTCAACCGGCGAGCAGCTCGATGACGTCAACATCCGCTACCAGATCAACACGTTCCTGATCGCGGGGCATGAGACGACCAGCGGATTGTTGTCATGCACGCTCTATGCGCTGTTGAAGCATCCCGAGGTTCTCAGGAAGGCGTATGAGGAAGTCGATCGGGTGCTCGGGCCCGACCTCAATGCCAAGCCGACCTATCAGCAGGTTACCCAGCTCACCTACATCACGCAGATCCTTAAAGAGGCCCTGCGGCTGTGGCCGCCGGCGCCGGCCTACGGCATCTCGCCGCTGAACGATGAGACCATCGGCGGCAAATACAAGCTCAAGAAGAACACCTTCATCACCGTGCTGGTGCTGGCGCTGCATCGCGATCCCTCGGTCTGGGGACCCAATCCCGACGCCTTCGACCCGGAGAATTTCAGCCGCGAGGCCGAAGCTGCGCGTCCGGTCAACGCCTGGAAGCCGTTCGGCAACGGCCAGCGCGCCTGCATCGGCCGCGGCTTTGCGATGCATGAAGCAGCGCTTGCCATCGGCATGATCCTGCAGCGCTTCAAGCTGATCGATGTCAATCGCTACCAGATGCATTTGAAGGAAACGCTGACGATCAAGCCTGACGGATTCAAGATCAAGGTACGTCCGCGCACCGAGAAGGATCGCGGCGCCTATGCCGGCCGGACCGCCGCGACGGCGGCGGCTGCATCGGGCGCCGCGGCAACGCCGCGCGCACAGACCCGGCCGGGGCACAACACGCCGCTGCTGGTGCTTTATGGCTCGAACCTCGGCACCGCCGAGGAACTCGCAATCCGCGTCGCCGATCTCGCCGAGGTCAACGGTTTTGCAACTAAGCTTGCAGCGCTCGATGACTACGTCGGCAAGCTGCCAACAGAGGGCGGTGTTCTGATCTTCTGCGCCTCTTACAATGGCGCGCCGCCCGACAACGCCACGCAATTTACAAAATGGCTCGGCGGCGACCTGCCGAAGGATGCGTTCGCCAAACTGCGTTACGCGGTGTTCGGCTGCGGCAACAGCGATTGGGCCGCGACCTATCAATCGATCCCGCGATTGATCGACGAACGGCTGGCGGCGCACGGCGCGAAAAGCGTCTATGCACGCGGGGAGGGCGATGCCCGCAGCGACCTCGACGGTCAGTTCGAGGACTGGTTTGCGAAGGCAGCACCTCAGGCCGTGAAGGAGTTTGGCGTCGATTCCAGCTTCAGCCGCAGCGCGAACGACGAACCGCTTTACAAGATCGAGCCGGTCGCGCCTGCAGCGGTCAATGCGATCGTAGCACTTGGCGGCGTTTCGCCGATGAAGGTTTTGGTCAACACCGAACTGCAGAACAGGCTAGGTGCCAACGCCTCCGATCGGTCGACCCGGCACATCGAGGTGCAGCTGCCGCCTG
>JBGQCE010000152.1:0-7547 GCA_041495185.1 Bradyrhizobium sp. | reverse complement strand
GGATTGCAGCTCCGGGATCAAATTGAGGTTGGGAGTCGTACCTTGGGCGTAAGCCGGCCCTGTCAGCAACGCGATGACAGCCGCTATACCTAAAATTCTCATGGGGGGACGCTCCCTGCATTTTGCCCGCAACATACCATCGCGCAGACCGCGACGCCAAGCTTGCAAGTACCAAATAGCAACATTGGTCGGGCACTTGAATACTGTGGGCGGAAGCTGCCCGGCAACGAGCTGGGGTCTTGGGGAAACCGACGGGGTAAGTATCCCCCGGCAGAGCCGGGGAGGTTTCCCGGTTATGCTAGAATGCGTCCTGACATCCATGTCGGGCGAGGGACTACCGTTCATGCAACACGAACCGCAAGCAGAGCAATTCGGCATCGAGGAAGCCAGGCGCGTCCTTGGCGATGTCTTCGCGCCATGGGTGCAGGATCTCAAACTATCGATCGAGGGCATCGACTATAACCCGCCGCCGGGGGCCGCGGCCGACTGGCAGCCAGGTGCAATCCTCCGCATGCCCTTCTCCGAACGCCTGTGCCGGAACGGCGGCACGGTCTGCGGCCAGGCGCTGATGGCATTCGCCGACACTTCCATGGTGATCGCGAATCTGGCGGCCAACCGCAGATACCGGCCGATGACGACGGTCGATCAAACCACGCATTTCATGCGCGCCGTCACCTCGTCTGACGTGCTGGCGGATGCGCGGGTGGTTCGCATCGGGCGGACCATGAGCTTCGGCCGCGTCACCCTGTCGAGCGCCACCGACAACAAGCCGGTGGCGATGGTGTCGAGCGCTTTTGCGATGCTGTGAGGATACGCCGCTAGTTGCAACGCATCATCGTAAACCAATCATAAATTTGTACCCTTTGGTGGAACCATCAGCATTTATCAGTCCGCAATTTTGCCGCGATAGCCTCTCGCAAGCCCACGGTGAAACCCGGACGACGGCGATGAACGACACGATCGAGAAGAGAGCAGTGCCGCGACACAAGGTGTTAAAGGGCGGAACGATTGCGTTCGACGGCAACGGCCTCGCGTGCACCGTCCGCAATCTTTCCTCAAAAGGCGCAGCGGTCGACCTCGCAAGCATGGCCAGCCTGCCGCCATCGTTCATGCTGGTGATCGAGCGCGATCAGTTCATTCGCCGCTGCCATCCGGTCTGGAGCAACGACAGGCGGATCGGCGTCGCATTCGACTAGGGCCGCTCAGCTGGCTCGCTTGAACGCCTCCCGCGCCGCCTGATTGGCGCGATCGAAGACAGCGCGTGTTTCCGTCAGGGCACCCGTAAGTACGGACCATGACTGGGTTCCCGCCTGGTTCAGCTTCAGGAGTTTTTCCTCCGCGGCGACCGCATCGGCCTTCATGCGCTTGACGTTCGCCTCGATTTCGCCCCGACGCTCGGCTGCGAATTCGTTGGCGGCGGAGGCAAGCTTGTCGCCGGCCTCGCGCCACGCTTTCAGCTGGGCCGCGGCCTGATGCTTGAATGTCGCCTGCTGCAGTTCGAATTGTTTGCCGTAGCTCTCGATATATTTCCTGACGTCCGCCTCGAAGGCGCTCCACTCGGTTTCCAGTTTTGTCTTTGCACTGGTCCAGGCGGATTCGTTAGCTCCCGAATGCTTCTTGATGGCGTCGCGGAAGGCATCACGATTTTTGCGCAGGTCCGTCAGAACCTTGTTGGCCTTGTCGCGGGCATCGGCCTGCACCTCGGCGACCTTGCTCTCGAGCGACGTCAGCGTGGCGTCCATTTCGTCGAGCCGCTCCTTGGCCCAATTTGCAAAGAAGTGAATATTGCCTTGCGTGCTCATTTTCACATCTCCGTGAATTTATGCCCGCCCATGTCGTGACTAACATTCCGCGCACCTTGGCCTTTGATATGGGTCAACGTCAGACCGCCGCGTTCGTCGATTATCGCGCAATCGCGGACATGGCCGTGCGGCGCAGTTTTGCGCGGCGGCGCCAGCGCCACACCGCAACCACCATCAGCGCAATCGCGAACACAAAGGCGATCGCCTTGCTCAGGAATCGTCCGCCGGGCCGGTCGATGATGCGCGACCACAGCGAGGGCGCTTCGCCTTGCCGTGCGAGGCGAAAAGCCACCAGGCTGTCGCCGATCGTCGTGCCGGATTCGGAATGACCGCCGGCTCCGATCGCGACATATTGTTCGCCCTTCCAGAGATAGGTCATGGGATTGGCGACGCCGGGGACCGGCAGCCTGCCCTGCCACAGTTCTTCGCCGGATTTGGCGTCGAAGGCGCGCAGATAAGCGTCCATCGCGCCGGTAAAGACCAGACCGCCTCCGGTAATCGCGACGCCGTTGACCAGCGGCGTGCCCCAGTTGAGAGCGATCCCGAGCGGCGCGCGATCCTCCGCGGTGCCGACCGATGACTTCCAGAGAATTTTTCCCGCCTTCAAATCGACCGCGACCATCGCGCCCCACGGCGGCTTGTTGCAGAGAATGCCGAGCGGCGAGATCGCGACCGCGCGCGTCATCGCAAACGGCGCGCCCTGCTGCGGTCCGAAATCATGACCGGCGGGAGGTTTGAAACCTTGCGCTTCCGCTCTCGGAATCAATTTGACGACGTGGACGGCATAGCTGGTGTTGGCGTAGAGGATCTGGTGCACGGGATCGAACGCCGCGCCGCCCCAGTTCACCCCACCTCCGGTCATCGGAAACTCTAGCGTGCCCTGCGTCGAGGGCGGCGTGTAGAGCCCATCGTTGCGCAGGCCTTCGAGCTGCTGCTCGCACGCCGAGCGGCCGAATGTCGGAAACGGCTTGAACACGTCGGTGGCTGAAAACCGTTGCGGCATCAGCGCCGGCACGTGCGTGGGAAACGGCTGGGTCGGAGAGAGTTGCTCGCCTTCCGCAGCCGCTTGCGGAACGCTGCGCTCCTCGACCGGCCATACCGGCTTGCCGGTGTCGCGGTCGAGTACGAACACAAACCCCTGTTTGGTCGGCTGGATCACGACGTCGCGCAGACTGTCGCCGGTGTCGATACGCGCAAGCGTCGGCTGCGCCGGCAGATCGTAATCCCAGACATCGTGATGCACGGTTTGAAACGACCAGACCAGTGCGCCGGTTTCAGTTCGCAGCGCGACCACGGAATTCGCATGCTCGTTGTTGCCGGGCCGCTTGCCGCCCCAGAAATCGGGGCTCGGCGAAGACGTCGGCAGGAATACCAGCCCACGATCCTCGTCTGTCGACATCGGCGCCCAGACATTGGCGTGGCCTGCGATAATGCCGCCGTGAACGAGCGGATCCCAGCTCCAGCGCGCAACCCCGGAGTGCGCGTCGAAGGCGCGCACCGTTCCGAGCGGGGCCTCGACGCGGCGATTGTCCGAGATCGAAGAGCCGACAATGACGACCCCGCGGCTCACCACCGGCGCCGACGTGATCTGAAATTCGCCCGGCCATTCCAGCGGTCCGATCTCGAGCTTGATCTCGCCGCCAACGCCAAAATCGGCGCAGGGAATGCCGGTCCTCGCATCGAGCGCGATCACGCGGACGTCGTTGGTGCCCATGAAAATCCGCGCGCGGCAGGCTGCAGTTTCGGCAACCCTGTCGTCGACCCAGTAAGCCACGCCACGGCAGGTGTAGCGGTTTCCCGGCCGCTGAGCGGTGCTGATCTTGGGATCGTACCGCCACTTCTGCGCGCCGGTGCCGGGATCGAGCGCGATGACCTCGTTGAAGGGCGAACAGAAGATGAGGCTGTCTTCGACCAGCAAGGGCGTCGCCTGAAATTTCGTGCGCGCCATCACCGCCGGCGCGCGGACATCGAGATCGCCGGTACGAAATTCCCAGGCGCGAACCAGACGATCGACATTGGCCGGCGTGATCTGGGCGAGCGGTGAAAACCGGGTCCCTCCGGAATCTCCGCCCCAATGCTCCCAGCCAAGTGCCGGTGCAACGGTGAACAGCATGGCGGCGAGCAGGAACGCTGGCATCCGAAGAACACGGTTAAACGCGATTGTGAAAGTCCTGTGAAGCTTTCCTGCGCCGAAAGCGCGATATAAGGTGATCGCATTTGCTGACTCGTCGGCCCTGGCGTTTCTCGTCATGCGGAATTCCCGTGATTAAGTCGCTCATACAACTGGCTGCCCGCGCTTCTGTCCAGCCGCAGTGGGATGGATGGTTGCGTCCGCGTGACGAGTCGCCCGGCGCCAAGACAAGCGGAGGAACTTCGCTGACAGCCGGTGTCGATCTCTCGATTCGAGCGGTCTATGCGGTTGTCGCGGCCTTGGTCGCAACGTCCTGTTTTGTAGGTGCATTCTCGAATGCGCGTGACGTTTCCTGGCGTATAGGCACACCCCACAATCTCTGGGAGCCAGCGCTTTGGAACGGCACCAGCGGTCTCGTGATCGTGGCATTGTTGCCGTTGGTCCGGCGCGGAGCGATGCTGTTCCGAGCCGGCGCCAATCGGCCATTCACGGTCGGAGCCGCAGTCGTCGCGCTGGTGTTCGCCTATTCGGCGCTGCACATCATCGGCATGGGCCTGCTTCGCGAGCTGGCCTATGGGCTCGCCGGCTGGAAATATGCTTTTCCGTGGTCTCAGGAAATTCCTTACGAAGTGAGGAAGGACTTGTTCGGCTTCCTTGCGTTGGCTGTCATCTTCTGGTTTGCCGAGCGACCGGCCCGCGCCGCGCTGACGCAAGCCGAGGAAGCTGCGCCGAAGGTTACGGCCGGCACGCCGGCCAAGCCGGAGTTGTGGCTTCGAGACGGTCGTGTGAGCATCCTAATCGATCCCCGCAAGATCGTATCGGTGACTTCGGCCGGCAATTACGTGGAATACGAATTGATGGAGCAGCGAAGACACCTGATCCGCGCAACACTGCAGGCCGAAGAGGCACGGCTTGCACCGTTCGGTATCGCGCGCGTACACCGGTCACGGCTGCTCAATCTGAAACGAATCGTGGCGCTGCAATGGCGGCCATCCGGCGACTTCGAGGTCCGCCTCGATACCGGCGAGATCGTCTTCGGCAGTCGCCGTTTCAAGGCGGCCGTGGCCGGAATTGCAGACCGGTCGAAGATCCCCGCGGCCCTCACACTCGGTCAAATGGCAGAGTGATCAAGCGGCCTGTTTCGGTTTGTTATTTCGGTTTTTCATTTTTCCTGACAGGCTCCGCAGGCCGCGCGATGCCCCACGGATCGTACTTTTCCTTGGGCTCCGGTATTCTTTCGAGCGCGGCCTTGTAGGCCTTCTCGTCGATTTGCGGCTTCTTCTGCTCCGCCTTCTTGTCGTCGCCGCGAGGCCGCTTGCCGCCCATCTGGGCGTGCGCGGGCATCGCGATCAATGCCAGCACCGCTACGGCTACCGTGAAGGTCTTCATCGCCTCGGTCTCCCCGCCATCCCTGATCGCAAGCCTACCCTGCAACTGGATCGCGGCAAACAGGGGATCGGCTGAGACGCAGTACAATAGCCTGTTCCGCGGCCGGGCTTCAGCAATTGTTGATGGCTAAAGGCCCCTCGAATTGACCGCGCCCGCGCGTAATTTTGACCGGCGGGGGCTAATATCGGCGGATGGGGCGGATTGTTGTTCATGCGCTTTTGATTGCCGGCGTGGCAAACGTGCTGGCGGGCTGCGGCTTCGCCGACAGCCGCGCGCCGGTGCCGGAGTTCATGCGCGGCAAAGCCAGCGATCCGCCGCCGCCCGAGCCGCCACCCGATGTCAAACGACTGGTCCACGAAAATCTGGATTCGGTGTTCGTCGCCGCGTCGTCCCCGCGTCAGGTGCGGGTCTCGCCGCCGCGCCACGACGTCCGTGGACCGGGCTGGTCCGCATGCGTCAGGGCAGACCTTACGTCCGTCATCGGCAAGCCGCTGGGGACGGAGACCTATCGCGTCACCATCAGCGGCGGGGCGATCATCGACCGGCGGCGCATCGAGGCCGACGACAACTGCGCGTCCGAGAGTTACGAGCCGATCTAGCGGCGCTTCCAAAATGATCGTTCGATGGGCTCGAATGATCAGCTGAAGCGGCGTTATCGAAATGCAAGGGAGTGCGAATGCGCAAACCGGGGTTCATAGCCAAGCAAGGCCGCAAGCCTTCTGGCCTGCTAGGTCAGATCGTTGCACGCGTGATGGCAAAGGAAACGGTCGATGAAAATGATTTTGCTCTAGAACTATTGCAACTTCAGCCCGAGGACGCCGTATTGGAGATTGGCTGCGGCCATGGGGATACCCTCGCAAAGTCCGCGAAAGTGGCTTCTCGCGGCTTTCTTTGCGGAATTGACTTCTCACCAACGATGCATCGTCACGCGACGCGTCGACATCGGCGGCTGGTGGCGGAGAAACGGATTGAGTTCCGCCTCGGAAGCAGCGACCGGTTGCCGTTCGGTGACGCGTCGTTCGATAAGGTTTTCGCTGTCCATACCATCTATTTTTGGAACGCGCCGCTTGATCATCTCACCGAAGCTCGCCGCGTGTTGAAGCCAGACGGTCGCTTCGTTCTTGGTTTCCGCCCGGCAGAAGATGCGCGATTCCAGGCAACTTTTCCAAGCGAAGTCTATCATATCAGACCGGAAGCCGACGTTGTCCAATTGGCGAGAGACGCGGGCTTCGAAGCCGTCGACCTTCGTAGGCTCACACGCGGCGACGTGCGGTTTAGCTTCGTGATTGGAACACGCGCGCTAGAGTAAAGACCCTACCACACGGATGCATGTCCCCGATCGGAATTGAGGCCATAATGAATCCATCGATTCAAGCGGTTCGCCGAAAAATGCAAAATTGGAAACGCTGTACGGAATTCCAAGGTGTTGAATGATCGTGACGCCGGGAGTCTACCAGTTCAAAACCTTCTCCTAGTTCCTTGGCAAGGCTCGCTGCGTCGTATCGGTTGACGGGCAAGCCGCTGCATTTTTCCGGGCCGTCGATTGCGAACGTTCCGATGATGACATGGCCGCCGGGCTTGACGGCCTGCTTCATGCGCGCGACGTAGGCAGATCGATCCGCTGCATCAATCAAGAAGTGGAAGGCAGCCCGGTCATGCCAAACGTCGAAGGTTTGCGCCGGATACCATTTGGTTACGTCCGCGACGATCCATTCTACCCGGCTCGCTCGTTCACCGAGCCGCGCCTTGGCGGCTTCGAGGGCGGCCTCGGAAATGTCTAACACTGTCACACGGTTGAACCCGCGCGCGACAAGGCTATCAACAAGACGTGATGCGCCGCCGCCGATATCGACGATGGCAGACTCCGGCGTCGGCCGTGCAAGGTCGATCAATTCGAGAGACGGCGCGGGGTTTTCCTGGAACCAACTGACTTCATTTTCACCCTTTGTCGTGTAAACCGTTTCCCAATGAGATTTTCGGTTCGCATCGTTCATAAGCGAATCCTCGCTGGCAGCGTCAAAGGTTAAAAGAGCACATGGTTACGCCTCCTATACTAGACAATAAGCGCATCTCGTCGCCATCGGCGTTTGCGCCTTCTGCCTTGTTGCGCGAGGCGCGACGACAGAAGAATCTTGAAGCCGTTGACGTGCCAGGCGTCTGCATCCTGGACCCGGACGGCGACCTTGTCCGAACGCTTCGCGCGGCAGGAAGAACAAAGCGGTTTG
>JBGQCE010000151.1:0-7565 GCA_041495185.1 Bradyrhizobium sp. | reverse complement strand
CGGCGTCGTTCGATTTTCGACTTTTGCAACACAATCTGCCAGAAGCGAAAGTCGGGCAGCGTCGCTGGTGAATCGAGAGATGCGCTTCGGCCTCGAAGGTCGTCCGACCGCAGCCATAACTTTGTCAAGAAAGACCCGGTTTCTTGTCCTTTCGCAGCGATTAAAAAGACACGATCATAACCCGCAATGGCGCGTCGGTAATTTTGGGGAAAATTGCGATGCGCACACGATCCACCACAGTCGTTGTAGTCAAAATCCCTGCGCGCTCGAACTTGGCGAGCGCGATGAGCGAGGCTCAATTCGACCGATTGCTGGATGCCGTGAGAGCGGCCATCGAGCCCGCTCCCCATGGTTTGGCCCAGCCCAATGAACCGCTGAAAGCCACGAACGACAACCATCTAACGTGGCCGCTCGTTCCATTTCCGGAAGGTTGGTACGCCGCACACACCGGGCGTGGCCCGGAACGTGCATTTAAAGTTTTGCCTCGGTGGGGTTGGCCGCACCGACCTGCCTGGGCGTAGTGGCCGTCGCACCTTTCCCGGCAGCGACGGCCATTTTTTTGACAATCATCACCGCGCCGACCCGCCAGCGCCAAGCCTCACGGGCGGCTTTTCGCACCTCGGCCGGAACTGTAGCTCGCAAACCCCCTTGCTCTCGCCTTCTGTTGAGAAGCACTCCTGACTATCTGGGGGACAATCAAATGAGAACGGCGCGAAAATGCGCTGCGGATACATCGCTCAGATTCCGCGATTCCTGTACCAAGCGATGTTGCTATTGCTGTCAGCAATCATGTAGCAGCAGCCGCGATCGATCTTTCGACACCGTTGGGCACTTCAATATCGACTTCAAGCGTCGATACATTTTTGCCCCTATCCATCCTAACGATGACCTTTTCCGGATCAAGCACGACATGCCGCGAGACCACAGCAAGGATCTCTGCCCGCAGCAGTCCCAACAAGTCAGGCTGGCCGCGCAAACCGCGTTCGTGCGCCAAGAGAATCTGCAACCGTTCCCGTGCGACAGGCGCGGAAGCAGTACGGCCACCGAGGAGCCGCAGCAGATTCATCATGCGGCCCTCCGTCCCAGCAATCGGTTCATCAAGCCTTTTCGTTCGACCGGCACCATCATGGTGACAGTTTCGCCCATCAGACGACGCGCTGCGTCGATGTAGGCGCGGGCCGGCGCGCTGGTGGCGTCGTTCAGAGTAACCGGAGATCCAACGTTCGACGCACGCAAAACGTCTTGGCTCTCAGGAATGATTCCAAGCAGCGGCGTCGCGAGGATTTCGAGAACATCCTCGATGCTGAGCATTTCTCCCCGTGCCGCGCGCGCTGAGTCATATCGGGTTATTAGCACATGCTTCTCTACCCGTTCGCCCTTCTCGGCCTTCACGGTCTTTGAATCGAGCATCCCGATGATGCGGTCGGAGTCACGCACCGACGAGACTTCGGGGTTGGTGACGATGACAGCCTCGTCCGCATAGCGCATCGCAAGCGTCGCGCCACGCTCGATGCCCGCTGGACTATCGCAGAGAATCCAGTCAAATCTGGTTCGCAGGTCCACGATAATGCTCCTGACGCCTTCGTCCGTCAGGGCATCCTTGTCCCTGGTTTGGGAAGCGGGAAGCAACCACAAATTCTCGAGGCGTTTATCGCGAATGAGAGCTTGCGAGAGTTTTGCAACGCCTTGCACCACATTGATGAGGTCGAACACAACCCGTCGTTCCGCACCCAAAACAAGATCGAGGTTGCGCAGGCCGACGTCGAAGTCGACGACTACTACTTTTTCTCCCATTTGCGCGAGCGCCGCACCGAGCGCGGCTGTAGAAGTTGTCTTACCGACGCCGCCTTTGCCAGATGTCACGACCAAGACTTTGGCCATTCTTACCTCCCTAGCCGATTAATTCAGCGGTGTAATTTTCATGATGTCGCCTTCGAGCCACGCTTGAGCCGGTCGATTGCGCAAGGTGGCGTCTATTTCTTCAGCAGTTTGATAGTAACCGTCGATGGCCAGCAGCTCTGCTTCGATTTTCTGACAATAAATCCGCGCGGCAGAATTGCCATTGACACCCGCCATCGCACGGCCGCGAAGCGTTCCGTAAATATGGATAGACCCCCCGGCGACAATTTCCGCGCCGGAACCGACCGAACCCAGCACTGTCACGTCGCCTTCGGTAAAAACAACCGACTGCCCGGAGCGGACCGGGCTTTCGAGTAGCAGGGACATTGGTTTTGGTTTGGCCTCAGGCTTTTTCGGTTCGTTCTGCATGAGCACACAGTGGCGCCCGCCTGTGAGCAAAGGCGGCATGCTCGTAGTGAGGTGAGCGGCGTCCACACCCTCGATGCCAAGGACACGAATATTCCGTTGTTCGAGGCTTGTGACGAGGTGCGCGATAGCGGTTTGGCTAAGGTCCACGGCGGCCAAGTCAAGCACCACCGGCTTCCCGACAAAAAACCCGGGCGAGCGGGCGAGCATTGCGTCTATTTCGTCAAGCCAGCCCATGATCGGAACGACCGGGCAAAACACAAACGCAACGTAAGATCGGCCTCGCATGCGAACCAGCTGACGTGTTGGCTGCGCAATTGCGTCCATGATGGTCGACTCGGCTTTCTTTTCGAATGGTTAAAGATGGGCGGCCTTGGTTAACGATTGGTTAATGGTACCGGCTTTCGGCTAAGAACCAGCGTTACACGTTTTCGGCGGGCGCAACGTCCGTTCCGGGTCAGAATCGGGACCTGTCTACACTCCGGCGGGAAGTCCGCTTTAGCTAAATGAGCCAACATCGTCAGATTGACCGCTCACGTCCGAAAAGTGCGAATTGCGGAAGCCAGCCGTGTCATTCCTCGTCTGCACGAAAGCGGCTGGGCGGGTTTCGAACACAACGCGCCAGTTGTTGACTGACGAGGAGCTGGCGAAAACTCTGCCGTGATCGCAGCGGTCAAGCCATCTGACAGCGTGAACTGATGCGGCGTTACCTTGGGTGAACGACGTTTCTGCGGATGATGTCCGATAGCTGAACCAAAAGCCCTCGAAGGCGGGCATTCTCCTCAAGTAGCGAGTGAACGTCGTCGGTACGTTCGTCACCCCAAAGTGCCGGTTCATCCCCTCGAAGGGCATTTTCCTCAAGTAGCGAAAGATCGTCGTCGGTAGGTTCGTCAGCCCAAAGTGAAGGTTCACCGAGGCGGCTTTGCTTGTTACGCGGCGGATGGTCTATTCCCATGACTAATACTCCAATTCAAATAGCCGAACGCGCCCCCAGTCGCCTTATCCACGTCCAGAGTGAATTGAGTCGGCGGGCAGATTTGAGACTAAAATTGGAACGCATTGAGACGCACCGCAATGACGCCGCTATAGCGCCGAAAAATCTCGACGTGATTTCGCCCCCACGCTGCCATGAACTCTCAAATCATGTTGTGTGATCTGCCCAGTTTCTGGGCCGCACTTTATGCGGCGCTGACCATGGTTAATTGGACAAGCATATTGTCCTTTAAAACCGGTGATAATTTTCAAATCGTCAATTTGTAGCCATTAGCACAAGCGATACCTCGGCGGAGGCAACGTCTGTATCCGGTGCATGAGGAGCGACCCCATGCCTGTCGCGGTAATTGTTGTGTCGATGTTGGTGATGTTGGTGATGACAACACCATCCCAAGCTTCAGAGTCCTGCATGAGCAAGACCGAAGCGCGTCAGCATTTTGGTTCGGTTCACATCTATTGGCATGGCCAGGATCATTGCTGGGACGTGGCACCGACACGTCGACACCATCAGATCCAAAACGTTCAGCGAAAACGTCAGGTCCATGAAGTTCAGCGAAAAATTGATCAGCCCAAGTGGCAGGACTCGATGTCGGCGATGTTGCCCGAAGACAAACCTGTGCAGACGACTGTGCAGAAGCCATGGGTAGAGCGCTGGGTTGATATCGAACCACCACAGCTGCCCATTGTCGCGCGCTGGGTCGATATCGTTCAGGTCAAGCCGCCGCCCATCATCGAGCGCAAACCCGAGCCTATGGTCTCGCCGCGCGCCGTGATGTTGGTGTTTATCGCCATCGCACTGGCACTGACGCTTGCGACCATCGAGTTATTGTTCCGCGGCATGATCTACAAATGACCAGATAGTTGAGTCGCTGGCGAATGTCGGCTTTTGGTGGTGGTCTCAACCGTCATAAGCGGGCATCACGACTTAGCTGCGGGATGTCCGCTTTGCGCTAAATGCCAGAACCGGAAGTCGGCGACAACGCCCGCTTGCGCTGTGAAAGTCAGGTCAATTCATGGAGATGGCGACCCAACCTGCCAAAATCTGAGCAACCGGCGCGCGTTTTCAGTTGTTATTTTGGCGAATTGGCCCTGGGCCTTGGCCAATTCATGCGGTCCCATTGAGCCAGTCGAAAATCGGCTCTCCAGGACCGCGCTCACGGTCTTCCAGCTAAGGCCTGCTGCCTTGCACGGAATAAGGACACCATCGTCGCGAAGGCTTTGCATCAAGGGCCGGATGACCTCGATGGTGGATTGCGACAGCTGGGCAAGTGCAGCAACGGTTTCTTCATATTTTCGCTGTTTGGCGAAACCGAACAAGGTCGCTTCATTGAGTTCGCCCTTGTCGTTTAGCAACGCCACGAAACGCTTGGCCGCGGTGAAGTCGCGAACCATGGACATTTCGCGATTTACGCCTGCTGCGACGGTTGCAATTGCAGTTCGTATTTCCTCAAAAATGTGAGGAGGCGCGCGCGACAACAGCCGCGATCGGACCGCTTCGGTCGCATTTCGTAATAGTTTATGACGGAGCTCCTGCGGCAGATCGACCCGGATTCCGGTTTCGACAGCGAGTTCCGGGTCGGATTCAGCCTGCGCTACGATAATTGCAAATCCGCCTGCGGAAACGCGCGCGCCGGGATTGTTGACGATCCGGCGACTGACGGATGGGTACCGGCGGGCCAACAGCGCGTCGGTGACGACTTCCTTTAACCACCAACGCCCTGCAATGGCCAACAGGTGCTGCTCGCCCTTTGTTTCCGCGACCTCGACCAAATCTTCGGCGCTCAGACGGGCAGATTCCGTCAAAACGGGTCCGGCGACGGTGATCTCGTCGTTTCTCGCAAGGCGACGGACGACAGACGGCGGCGCCCTGGAAACGGGAGCGAGTTGCGCGCTCATTTCAGCAAGAGCTATACGGGCACTGACATCTGCGATCGCCCGAATTTCTATCGTTTTAATGAGGCGTTCGAGCACATTGTCGAATAGCTCGATCTGCTCGCTAGTGAAGCTGCCGGCGGATGACAGAAACAGATCTGTCACACGCTTGGCCGTTTCCAGGCGCTTTTCCGCCGAGCCGGTACTTATTGCTGTTTCGACTTCGTCGACGATTGATAAATCTGCAGCTTGCATCGCTCATCCTGAGCGTTTTGGGGCGCTTTTCTAAGCGAATGATGGCTTGTACAGGGAATACCTGAATGTTCCGTAAAATCGGAACCTTGACCATACCCCTGGCGAAGTTCGGTGTGGTTGTCGGTCCGAGGTAGCTGGCCACCGTGTTTGCAACCGGCTTTTCGTTGAACGTTGATGAGCGGCCGTTCAGACCACCTCTGTCACCGGCTGCATGTCGATGCCGAAGGTTTCCAGAAATTTCGACGTCATGATGTAGAAGCCGACGGAAAGCTGCAGTTCGATCAGCGCCCCTGGCGTCAGTTTTGCGGCAATGGCGTTGAACGTGGCGTCGGTAGGACGGCGCTGACCGACGATTTCGTCGGTGAAAGCCAGCGCCGCGCGCTGCAGCTCGTTAAAACAGGTCGCGGATTTCCAGTCCTCCAGTGCTGCGTTTTGCTCGTCGGTGACCCCTACCCCTTTGCCGATGCGCTTGTGCGCAACGATTTCATAGGGCGCCTCGCACAGAATTCCCGTGCGCGTGATCGCGAGTTCGCGCACCACCGGATCCAGTTCGCCCTTGTTGCGGATCGCGCCGCCAAGCCGGCAATATTGTTCAAAATAGCTCGGCGAGTGCGCCATCATTCTGAAAATATTCGCGTTGCGGTTCTTGCCCAGTATTTCGCGGGTGCGTTCGCTTGATTTCGAAGTATCGCAGTAATCTATCCGGGCCATGGTTCACCTTGGGTTTGTTTGCTTTTTGCAGGCCGCTCGAATGGCAGGTTCCATTCGAAGAATATCCGGCGGCCGATGCCAGAGCAACCGCTTGCGCCGATCCGGCGAGCAACGAACACGCGGGAAGCCGCTATCAAAATTCCATCACAGGCGCACAAATCGGCTGCGCGCGAGCCAAATTGGCGCCGTATTGCTGATCGACCCTGGCACAGTCGATATTCGCCGAGTGGGGACTCAAATCCGAGCGAATACTCGTTGTGGGGTGTTCCGAGTAGAAATTTGACCATCGATCGCGCTCTCGCGCAGCGATGAGTCATGCCCAGAGCGCGCTCGCGCGCTCTATTTTTAAGACGCATGATCTTATCGCCAAACCGCTCACACTTTGGCGGATCATGCGCTAGGGAGAACGGCATGAAGGAAGCCACCAAAAGGGCGGCCTCGGAAGCGCTCGCGCAAACGCTGGCGGTGACGGCAATGCTCGTCATCGCCAGTTTTGTCTTCTATTGGCGATGAAGGCGAACCCGAAAACCGTCATCGCAAGGAGCGAACGCGATGAAGCAATCCAGCCAGCAGTTCCGCGTCGGTCCTGGATTGCTTCCGCGCAAGCCCGCCATCGGGCGGCTCATGATTTTGCCCTTGCGAAATAGGGAACGAGGCGGCCGGCAAACTGCGCAAAGCGCGCGGTGACCTTGTCGCCGATGGCAAGATCGTTGTCGCCGTGGGCCATCATGCGAAAGCCCTCGGCGGTATCGACGAGAACGATGTTGTAGGGAATATGCGCGCGGGTCTCCGGTGTGGCGGCGCGGCACACCAGCGAGGTGGCATAAACCGTGCCCGCGCCGCTGGCGCGCTTCTCGACCGGGTCCGGCGCGCCGCAAGAAACGCAGAAGCTGCGCCGGAAATATTGCAAGCTCCCGCAGGCCACGCAGGATTGATAAACGATCGCCTCCGCGCCCTTGGTCCAGTCGGTGAGCTGCTTGCTACCGCTCATCGCACCCGCTCCAGAAACATGCTGACATGCGACGACAGCACGCCGCCATCGCCATGCAGCAGTGCGATCGAGGCGTCGCGCACCTGGCGATTTCCCGCGCGCCCCGTCATCTGCAGATGGGTTTCGACCAGATGCGCCATCGCGCCGCCGACGCCGCAATGGCCGTAGCTCAATAGCCCGCCATGGGTGTTGAGCGGCATTTTGCCGTCGCGGCTGAAATATCCGGAGCGCACGCGGGACGCCGCCTCGCCGCGCCCGGCAAGGCCAAGGTCTTCCAGCAGCATGGCAAGCGTAATGGTGAAGCTGTCGTACACTGCCGCATAGCGCACGTCGGAGATCGCGACGCCGGCAGCTTCCTTCGCCCGCGTGATCGCGATCTCGGCGCCGAGTTCGCTCAAGGCGGGGGCCGCCGTGACGTGCTGGTGGGTATGGGCCTGCGCGCTGCCGAGCACGCGCACGCCGGTCGCGCCGGTGCGTT
>JBGQCE010000150.1:0-7578 GCA_041495185.1 Bradyrhizobium sp. | reverse complement strand
TCTTGTCGCGATATTCCATCCCAAGGTCGAAATACATCAGGTTGATATCGAGGAAGGGGTTGATCAGCTTGTCCTTGATGTATTGCCAGATGATCCGGGTCATCTCGTCGCCGTCGAGTTCGACGACGGGGTTGGTCACCTTGATTTTTGCCATGGGAGATCGGGCCTTTTTGGAAATAGCGCGTTTCGGGAGGGAGGGGTGATGTATCCGCGCTATAGCACTGCAAACGCCAAGGCGAAAGCCAAGGCGCTATGCACTTTCAGCCCATCTTTTGGCTCAGAACGCCACCTGGGTGGCCGTGCCCGCCACCACATACCAGGTCACGAACAGGCCGCAGATCAAAGCCCCCGGCAGGCTGGAGCCGGTCCGCCGCCAGGTGAAGGTCGCGATAATGGCCGCGATACCAAGCAGCGGCACGAACTGGATCGCGACGATGGTGGAAAGCGGCACGAAGCCGGGATCGGGCAGCGGATTGAACAGTTTGCCCGACAGCCACAGCGTGCCGTATTGCAGCACCAGCAGTACGATGAAGCCAAGCGTCAGCGCCAGGACATTGGTGAAGTAGAGCGCGCCGCGTCCCGCGCCGATGGTGGAGAAATTCCGGTGCAGCACGTGCAGCGCGATCACGAAGAACGCCGTGATCGGAATGAGGTAAATCAGGAAGATCAGGAACTGTCTTGCGTTCATCAGCTTGAGGCCGACGATCCAGAACCGGAAATCGATCTTGAATAGAAGGTCAGCCAGCCACAGCGCGGCGTAGCCGACGATAATAGTGGCTAACGCGATCAGGATCGACGACCCGATGATGCCGGCGCGGCTTTTGCGTTTGGGCACAAATGGCATCAGCGCGAGCGTGATCAGGGCGTTGATGATGGCCCAGACCATGATCTGGTTGGTGATGCCCTGGGGCAGGAATGCGGACGGCTTGACGAAGGTGCCGGCCAGCGCGAACGCCGGATAATAGGTCAGCATGGGAATGAAGGCGGAGAGCAGGAACGCCGTAGTCCAGCGGCTGCCGCGGGCGGCAGACTGAGCCGGCATCGTGCCATCGGCAGTCTCGGGAAGCCTGAGGTGTGAAAACAGCGGCGCCTCGAGCAGCGCATCGAACGCCCCGATCAGGAGGATGACAAAACCGATCAGCGCGATCAGCGTCCCGATCTCCTTGCGGAACCAGATCTGATCTTCAGATGGGCGCGGTGTGCCGCCCTGGAGCGTTTTGGCGAACCAGTCGAGGCTGTAGCCGATCGCCTGATGCGAAATATGCTCGTCCGGGTGGGTGATCGCCGGCGTGTAGAGCACCCTTGCGGTGCCTTGCGCGATGTCGCCATAGACCTTGCCGGGTTCGACGGGACCTTGCGTGCCGAACATGGCCCATAGTTTCGGGCTTTGGGTCACGTCGCGCGCCAGATCGACCCCCCACATCAGATTGGAGAATTCTTCGTATTGCGCGAATACCAAAGCGACACTGCGCGGCCAGCTTGGGGTGCCATCAGCGGCGAACGGTTTGCCGGTGGACGAGCCCTCCAGCACCATCGACTTGTAGTCGTTGGGCATCGCGGTCGCGGCCGCGAGCACGGCCCAGCCGCCCATGGAGTGGCCCTCCAGCCCAATATTGTTCTTGTCGACGATCTCGAGGCTGCGCAGATGCGCGAGCCCGTCGGGCCCGCCAAAGCCACCTGCGAAGGCCGGCGGATCGCTGTAGCCGTGGCCGGTCTGGTCGAGGGCGAGGACGACGTAACCGCGGCGGGCAAATTCGATCGCAAAACCGTCCTGTGTCTCCCGCGAATTGATGTAGCCGTGAACCGCGAGAATGCCGGGGGCGGGCGTCTTCACCGTGGCATTCGGCGGGATGTAGAGCAGGGCGCTCATGGTGTTGCCCTTGGCGCCCTTGAAGCGCACATCCTCGATCCGGATGCCGCCGGAGGTCTGCGTGAGGTGGGCCAGCAATCCGCCGGCCAGAATCAGAATCAGTCCAGCAATCGCCAACGGCCATCTGCTGCGCATCGAAGCCTCCCGTATGCCCGAGCCGTTGAACCGGCTTTTGGGTTTGTTTTGCAGGTTCGCTTTGATTGTGATTGATACCGTATCCGAAAGGTGAACGCGCGCAAGCCGCAGTTGTGAAGGGCCGTGTTGAGGTTTTGACCGAAATTCAGAAAACGTCACTAAGCCGATTATATTGCTTGAGAAATACTGCCGGACGGGCAATCGGATAGCGGCCTTTGGTAATGCGTTGAATCAGGTTCCTCAGAGCTTGATTCAAAACCTTCAGACGTTGAATCAGAAAGTGAAGTGAGATGTCCGGTTCGGGCACCGACAAGACCAAATCCGGCAAGGCGCTCGCCGGGCCCGTTGTGATTCTGGTCGAGCCGCAGCTCGGCGAGAACATCGGCATGGCTGCGCGGGCGATGGGCAATTTTGCGCTCTCACGGCTCAGAATCGTCAATCCGCGCGACGGCTGGCCGAATGTCAGCGCGCAGCGCGCGGCCGCCGGGGCCGATCATATTCTGGATCATGTCGAGCTCTACGACACGGTCGAGCAGGCGGTCGCCGACTGCACGCTGCTATTCGCCACCACCGCCCGCGCCCACGATCAGGCCAAGCCGGTGGTGGCGCCGGAAGCCGCCGCGCGCGAGATCGCCACCAATGTCGCCAGCGGCGGCACGGTCGGCATCCTGTTCGGCCGCGAGCGTTACGGGCTGCAGAACGAGGAGGTGGCGCTCGCCGACCGCATCGTCACCTTTCCCGTCAATCCGGGCTTTGCTTCCCTCAACCTGGCGCAGGCGGTGCTGCTGATCGGCTATGAATGGTTCAATCTGTCGACCGAAGGCGCGTTGCCGTTTGCGATGCCGGAACGCTCCGAGCGCGCCTCGCAGCATCAGATGCAGGCGTTCTTCGACAATCTGGTGCGCGAACTCGATCAAGTCGAATTCCTGCGCCCGGCGGAGAAGCGCGAGACAATGCTGGTCAATCTGCGCAACATCTTCACCCGCATGGAGCCGACCAAGCAGGACATGCACACGCTGCACGGCATTGTCATGGCGATCGCCGAGGGACGCAAGGGGCCGGCCAAGGGCGGGGTGCTCGACGGCGCACAGGCCACGAGGCTCCGCGCACTGCTCGCCGAGCACGGGCAGGGCTCCTTGCCATCTGAGAGCGGCACGGTGCGGGGGCTGGCGCGATTGCTGCGGCGAAATCCGACCGACGCGGAACGCATCCTGTGGCAGGCGCTGACCACCGATCGCCGCTTCGCCGGACAATTCAAGCGGCAGACGCCGGTCGGCCGGCATATTCCCGATTTTGTCTCCTTCGTGCACCGCGTGGCGATCGAGCTGATCAATCCCGCAGAGACCGAAGTGATCGCAAGAGACCGCGCGGCCCGGCAGGCGTGGCTGGAGACGCGCGGTTACGGGGTCGTCAACATGGCGGTCGTCGATATCGAGGGCGATCTGGCCGCCGAACTTGACCGGCTGGAATCCGGTCTGCTGGAGCGCCGCTAGAAGTTCAGCTTCACATTGCCGATTTGGCATGCTCCTTGCGTAAAATGCTTCACGTCCAATGAAGGGATTACGGGAGAACGCACATGAAACGATCCGACCTCACCGAAAAGCTGCTCGACATCAAGCGCGAGAAGGGCTGGAGCTGGAAACATATCTGCGAAAAGATCGGCGGCTACTCCGAAGTCCTGATCGTCGGCGCCATCCTCGGCCAGATGAAATTGACAAAACCGCAAGCCGCCAATGCCGGCGAGCTGTTCGGGCTGTCCAAATCCGAGATCGCGATGCTCAATGAGGTGCCGATGCGCGGCGAGGGCACGCCGATGCCGCCGACCGATCCCCTGATCTACCGGTTCTATGAACTGGTGATGGTCAACGGCCCGGCCTGGAAGGCGCTGATCGAGGAGGAATATGGCGACGGCATCATGTCGGCGATCGATTTCGACATGGTGATGGAGCGTCTGCCCAATCCCAAGGGCGACCGGGTCAAGATCACGATGTCTGGCAAATTCCTGCCGTACAAATATTACGGCGCCAGCGGCAACGTGCCGGAATATGGTTTCAAGGAGGGGTGAGCGGGCGCGTCAGTTAATGAGGCATGAAACGAAAGGCGGATTTGCGCGGGCGATCATTGGTCAATTTGCAACCCGGGATTGATAGGACGGCGTTCATCGTCCCCAACCCTGAGAATTTCCGTGCCATCATTCAGAAACGCGATTGTTGCGAGTGTGACCTTGCTCTTGGCAGCGCCCGCGGTAGCGCAAACCGTTGGGCAGGCCTCCGGGCAACGTCAGGAATCTCCGGTTCGCATCCAGGCCACGTTCAACTTCTTTGTGGCGGGTCCGAGCGGGGACGGCGAACAAGCCCAGAAGTCACGTGATAAAGCCCGTCGTATCGTCTACGAGATGGCGACGCGCGAGTGTGATCTGCTTCGCGAAGTTCTTGCAAAGGATTGCCGAATGGAGTCGGTGACGAGCAATGTCGCGCGGCAACACGGCCAGCAGCAGGAAGAGGGGTACACCGTCAACGGATCGGTGAACCTTCAGATCACCCTGAAGTAAGTCGTGGTGAGGGACGACTTACGTCCCGGCCTTCACCTGGGCGACGGCCTGCGCCATCAGCTCGGACATCTGGGCGCGGAGCTGCGCTTCAGTGATGGCAATGCCCTTGGCGGCAAGATCGCCCATCACCTTGCGGACGACGTCGGCGTCGCCGCCTTCGCCGAACTCGGCTGCGACGACCTCCTTGGCGTAGGCATTGGCGGCATCGCCGGACATTCCGAGCTTCGAGGCTACCCACAATCCGAGCAACCTGTTGCGGCGCGCTTCGGCCTTGAATTTCTGCTCCTCGTCGAGGGCGAACTTCTTCTCGAAACCTTCCTCGCGCTTGTCGAAAGTGGTCATGATCAGGTTCCGATCTCTATTCCGAAATGGTGACGGTGGCCTCGTTGCGGCAGCCCTGCTGCGTAACTAGATAACCAGAGCGAATCGTTAAAACAACGGGCTTAAAGCCACAGTCAAAGCGTAAAACTTGGCCGCAAGGGGTCGGATCGATTGTGCTGGATAGGCCAATCGGATAGGTTGCCTTCAGGCTAGGTTCTTGTTCTGTTTCCCGTTCCTGGCCTTCACGGCAGCTCCGTCGTGGGTCGTAGTCCCTAGGTCATCCGGAGCACACCAAATTCATGGATTTCAACAACACACGGTACATCCCAATGAGCCGTCGACGCCGCATTTATGAAGGCAAGGCCAAGGTCCTTTATGAAGGGCCGGAGCCGGGAACCCTGATCCAGCACTTCAAGGACGATGCGACCGCGTTCAATGCCAAGAAACACCAGGTGATCGAGGGCAAGGGCGTCCTCAACAACCGGATTTCGGAGTACCTGTTTCAGCACCTCAACGACATTGGGGTACCCACGCACTTCATCCGCCGTCTCAACATGCGCGAGCAACTGATTCGCGAAGTTGAGATCGTGCCGCTCGAGGTGGTGGTGCGGAATGTGGCGGCGGGATCGCTGTCGCAGCGCCTCGGCATCGAGGAAGGTACCCAGCTGCCGCGCTCGATCATCGAATTCTACTACAAGAACGACCAGCTCAACGACCCCATGGTCTCCGAGGAGCACATCACGGCGTTCGGCTGGGCGACGCCGCAGGAAATCGACGACATCATGGCGCTGGCGATCCGCGTCAACGACTTCCTCACCGGGCTGTTTCTGGGGATCGGCATCCGTCTGGTCGATTTCAAGATGGAATGCGGCCGCCTGTTCGAAAACGAGATGATGCGTATCATCGTCGCGGACGAGATCTCGCCCGATTCGTGCCGGCTGTGGGACATCAAGTCGAACGAGAAGCTCGACAAGGATCGCTTCCGCAGGGATCTCGGCGGCCTGCTGGAGGCCTATACCGAAGTTGCGAAGCGGTTAGGGATTTTGATGGAGAACGAGCGGCCTGCCGGCTCGGGTCCGGTGCTGGTGAAGAGCTAGAGGCCAAACGTGAAAGCGCGCGTTACCGTTACACTGAAGTCAGGCATTCTCGACCCGCAGGGCAAGGCCATCGAAGGGGCGCTGAAATCGCTCGGCGTCGATGGCGTCGCCAGCGTGCGCCAGGGCAAGGTGTTCGACATCGAGATGTCGGGCTCCGACAGGGCCAAGGCCGAGGCGGCATTGAAGGATGCCGCCGACAAGCTGTTGGCGAACACGGTGATCGAGAATTACCGGGTCGAGGTTCTGAGCTAGGCAAGCGAGCCAAATGAAATCCGCCGTTCTCGTCTTCCCCGGAATCAATCGCGAGCGCGACATGGCGCGTGCGCTGCGGCTGGCGTCAGGCCATGAACCCGCGATGGTCTGGCATGCCGAGACCTCGCTGCCCAAAGGCACCGACCTCGTGGTGGTACCCGGCGGATTTTCCTACGGCGACTACCTGCGCTGCGGCGCCATCGCCGCGCGCGCGCCCGTGATGGACGCGGTGCGCGCATTTGCGGCCCAAGGCGGATTGGTGCTCGGCGTCTGCAACGGTTTTCAGATTCTCTGCGAGGCAGGACTTCTGCCCGGCGTCCTCATGCGCAACGCGCGGCTGAAATTCATCTGCCATGACGTGCATCTGCGGGTCGAACGCTCCGACACTCCGTTCACGCGCGGCTACAATGCCGGCCAGATCATTCGCGTGCCGGTCGCCCACGGCGAGGGCAATTACGAAGCGGACGAAGAGACGCTGAAGCGGCTGGAGGGCGAGGGGCGGGTGCTCTATCGCTATTGCTCCGCCGAAGGTGCGCTCGACGAGCGCTCCAATATCAACGGCGCCGCGCATTCGATCGCCGGCATCGTCAATGCCAGCGGTAACGTGCTCGGCATGATGCCGCATCCGGAAAACCACGTCGAAGACATCATGGGCTGCACCGACGGCCGCGGCCTGTTCGCAGGGCTTGTGGCGCATCTGGAACGCGCGGCCTGACGCGTGTTCAGTGCCACCTCTCCCATTGGGAGAGGTCGGCGCCTAGCGCCGGGTGAGGGGTTTCCGCCTAACGATAGACCTTACCCCCTCACCCTAACCCTCTCCCGCAAGCGGGCTCCCCATGGGAGAGGGAGCTGGCTTCCGTTAACGCGATACCGAGGCAACGCTCCAATAAAGGTGAATCAAACTCGGGCGTCGTTACCAGCGGCCGATAGCGTTCGCCGCTTCACCCGCTTGATGGTCCCGGAAAAAGTGAACAGCGGACGATCGGCGGATTTCAAGAGGCCGCGCAAGAAGATAATCGAGCCTCCGGCGCGGGTGATTTCGCCTGTTCCTTCGACCAGCTCGCCCTCGCGCGCGGCGTCGAGAAATTCGCAGGCGAATGACACCGTTACGCCCGGCCCCTCGAGCACGGGTGCGGCCATGGCGAACAGGCAATAGTCCGCGAACGCCATGAAGGCGCCGCCATGGATATTGCGCATGCCGTTGAGATGTTTCTTCTCGACCCGGAATACGCAACGGATGCGGCCCTCGTCCTCCATCCGGTGCCAGAACGGCCCGTTGTGAGTCTCGAAATTGTCGCGGCTCCAGGTTCGCCGGCCCGCGAATTCGCCTGAGGTTTCCACATGCAGATCGG
>JBGQCE010000149.1:0-7580 GCA_041495185.1 Bradyrhizobium sp. | reverse complement strand
TCACGAGATGAACCCGCGACAGCCGGTCCCTGGTGATCACTTGCGAAAACGACGTTTCGCCCAGCATCAATTCCGCAAGTCCAGGCGCAGCCGGATCGATCGATACGGCCGAGATCGCCGGCGACGACGCCGCCAAATCGACCACCACGACCCTCGCGCTCTGCGCGATCAGGCGGGCCAGCGTCAGCGCCGTCAATGTGATGCTCTCGCCCGAGGCGGTGCCGAGGATCGTGACCTTGCGCGCCGCTTCGCCTGCGCTCCGCACATCCTTGGCCAGTTGCTCGATTTCGGTGAGCTCGATCGGAATGTCCGCACGAGGCTCGCTGCGAACCTCCGGGCGGATTTCCTCGAACACGGGCTCGCGATCGGCTGCGACAACCTCCGCAGCCGCCGGCGCCCGGACCGGAGCCGGCGCGGAACCGAACGCGGCCACCGCGCGCGGCGCGGTCATGCGCAGAAGTTCGCCGGTTGCGATCGCGCCGGCGGTCAGCATCAGCGTCACCAGCGTCGCAATCAGCACGATCGGCAGCTTCTTCGGATAGGCCGGGGCGTTGGAAACGGAGGCGCGGGAGATGATCCGGCCATCGGCCGGTGCGGTATCTATATTCTCGCGTGTGTTGGCCTCGCGATATTTCGCCAGATAGGATTCCAGGAGGTCGCGCTGCGCCTTGGCTTCCCGCTCGAGCGCGCGAAGCTGCACGTCCTGGCCGTTGGTCGAGGTCGCCTGCTTCTTCAATTGCTCGAGACTTGCGCTCAAGCCGTCGACCCTGCCGCCGGCGATACGCGCATCATTGTCCAGCGAGCGGGAGATCTTGCTCGCTTCCTCGCGAAGCTGGCGGTCGAGGTCGGCAAGCTGCGCCTTCAGCTCCTTGATGCGCGGATGGCCGTCGAGCAACGTCGACGACTGCTCGGCAAGCTGCGCGCGCAGCGTGACGCGCTGCTCGGACAGCCTTCGGGTCAGTTCGGAATTGAGAACCTCGGAAGCCTCGATCGGCTTGCCGCTCTGGAGCATCTCGCGGATCAGCCGCGCTTTCGACTCCGCGTCGGATTTCAGCGCGCGCGCGTTGTTCAATTGCGTGTTCAGCTCGCCCATCTGCTGGTTGGACAGCGTGGTGTTGTTGGTGCCGACAAACAGGCTCGATTTCGAGCGAAAGTCCTCGACGCGGGATTCGGCTTCCGCGACCTTCTTGCGCAGATTGTCGATCTCGCCCGACAGCCACTGGCCGGCGGACTTGGCCTGCTCCTGCCGCGCATTCTGCTGCAGCACCAGATAACCTTCGGCGATCGAGTTGGCGACGCGCGCCGCGAGCTCCGGATCGCGCGACTGGAACTCGATGACGATGACGCGCGATTTATCGACCGCATAGGCGGTGAACCGATCGTAATAGGCATCCAGCACGCGTTCTTCCGGCGTCAGCGAGAATGGATCGCGGCCGATCCCGAACAATGCCAGCAGCGATTTCAGGGGCGAAAGGCCCTGCAGCACCGGATCGAATTCCGGCCGCTCGGCGAGCTTGTTCTTCCTGATGATTTCGCGCGCCAGATCGCGCGACAGCAACAGCTGGACCTGACTGGTAACGGCCTCGGCGTCGAGCGCGGTGCGCTCCTCGTTGCGCTCGCCGCTCGGCCGCAGGAAGACGTTTTCGCGTCCGTCGACCAGGATGCGCGCTTCGGATTTGTACCGCGGGGTGACCAGATTGACGGCGGCAATCGAGAGCACGGCGGCAAGCACCGTCGGAACGATGATCCAGCCCCTCTTGCGCAGCAGAGCCTCGCCAAGCGCGCGCAAATCCAGATCGCCTGAAATGGACGCGGCCGCCGGCTTGTAGCTGGCTGGCGCAGGCTTTGCGACGGCCCTCTCGACCATCGCCTTGTCCTTGCCTGCACGCCAGAACGCTAAATGCATTGCACACTCCCGCAGACGCTTACGACTCCACTCAACTGGCGCGATTACACTCCATTAAGGTTGCCGCTGGGTTAATCGAGCCGGTTTGATGCAGGGAACATCGGGGTCCGGGCGCCGCGGTCATGCTTTGTTAACCATGAAAGTCCTTAATCGGAATCAATACTTCCCGTGGGTTTTCTCGATGCGAGGCGCGCGCGCCGTAACCGTCGGTCTGCTTGCTGCGCTCGCTCTGTCGGGCTGCATGCGCAGGTCCGCGCCGGTCGCCGTGGTCCAGCCGCAAAGCGATCTGGATTCGATGGCCTACGGGCAATCCTGGGCGATGGCCCCTGCCCCCACGGCCGTGGCCTATGCGGCCGCGCCGATGCCGGTGGCCCATGACGCGGCCTATCGGCTCGATGCCGGCGACAAACTGCGGGTGGTGGTCTACGGCCAGGACGGTCTCACCAACACCTACGCGATCGACGCCGGCGGCTCCATCACCATGCCGCTGATCGGCCCGGTTCCGGCGCGCGGACGAACGCCGGCGGGCCTGGCTTCGGAGATTACCGGCAAACTGCGCCGCGGTTACATCCGCGACCCCTCGGTGGCGGTGGAGATCGAATCCTACCGGCCGTTCTTCATCCTGGGTGAAGTTGCGGCCCCCGGGCAATATCCCTACGTGCCCAACATGAGCGTCGAAAGCGCGGTGGCCATCGCCGGCGGCTTTTCGCCGCGCGCCCTGCGCGACCGCGTTACGCTGACCCACACCGACGGTTCGGGCTCATCCCGTATTGTGGTGCCGCTCGGCACCGCGCTCAGCCCCGGCGACACCGTCCTCGTCGGCGAACGCTGGTTCTGATCATGCCTGCGACTTCAGATCAGCCGCTTCGTATCCTGCACGCGGTGCGCGCGCCGGTTGGTGGAATCTTCCGTCACATCCTCGACCTCGCCAATGGACAGGCCGACCGCGGCCACCACGTCGGCATTATCGCCGACAGCCTGACCGGCGGCGAACGCGCCGAGGCGGCGCTCAAGGAGATCGCGCCACGCCTCAAGCTCGGCGTTCACCGCCTCGCCATTCACCGCGAACCTTTTCCCACGGACATTCTGGTATGGGCGAATTTCATGCGCCTGATCCGGCGGCTGAAGCCGGTCGTGCTGCATGGCCACGGCGCCAAAGCAGGCGTCTTCACTCGCCTGAAGCCCCGGTCCAAAGATATCATTCGCGTCTACACGCCGCATGGCGGCTCGCTCCACTACCCGCTGAACACGCCGAAGGGCGTCCTCTATAGCCGGCTCGAACGCGTGCTGATGAACTCTACCGATCTGTTCCTGTTCGAAAGTGCATTCGCGCGCGATACCTATCAGCGCACGATCGGAATACCGAAAGGGCTGGTGCGGTGCGTGTTCAACGGCGTAACCGCCGACGAATTCGATCCGATCGTCAAAGCGGCTGACGCCACCGATGTCGTCTATGTCGGCGAGTTCAGGCACATCAAGGGCGCCGACCTCCTGATCGACGCGGTGGCGCGGCTTCGCGCCGATGGCAAACCGGTAACGCTGACGCTTGCCGGTGACGGCGAGGAACTCGCGGCTCTCAAGGCCCAGGTGCGAAAGCACGGTCTCACCGAAGCGGTGCGCTTCATCGGCCACGTCAAGGCGCGATACGGCTTTTCAAAAGGCAGCGCGCTGGTGGTTCCGTCCCGCGGCGATTCGATGCCTTATGTCGTGATCGAGGCAGCCGCGGCGGGAATTCCGATGGTGGCGGCGAATGTCGGCGGCATTCCGGAGATATTCGGTTCCCATACCGGCGCGCTGTTTGCCCCCAACGCCGTGGGCGCGATGGCGGACGCGATCGAGACCGCGCTCGAGGATCCCGACGCCGCGCTGGTCCGCGCAAAGTCGCTTCGTGAGAGGGTCCTTATTCATTTTTCGCAGAAGGCGATGGTCGAAGGGGTATTGGCGGGCTACCGCGACGCGTTCGCAGATCGTTAACCGTTCTTTACCAACGATAACAGTTTCTTCCGATTTGTCCGTTAAGCCGTGAGGCGGGGAATTCCGCCTCGGCGCGCGCATGCCTGGATGCCTGTGCAGGAACGGACCTGGGTACAGTGGAACCGATCAACGCACACTCAACGCTAGATGCCGCGACGGCTGCCGCCGCGATGACCGCCACGGCGGATCGCCCTCTGATCGAACGGCGCCGCCGGCTGTCACTGGCAGCACTTGCCGTCACCAACCAGAAAGTGCGCCGGGCGTATTCGCCGATCGTGATCGCGGGCGCCGTTCGCGTCGCCGATTTCGTGCTGCTCAGTCTCGTCGGCATCGCGCTCTATCTCGGATATGTGGCGCCTCTCGCCGGCTTTCACTGGGAATACATCGTGGCCATTTTCGGCATGACGGCGACCGCGGTGGTCTGCTTCCAGGCCGCCGATATCTACGAAGTACAGGTGTTTCGCGGCCAGCTCCGGCAGATGACGCGGATGATTTCTTCCTGGGCCTTTGTGTTCCTGCTGTTCATCGGCGCATCGTTCTTCGCCAAACTCGGCAGCGAAGTATCCAGGCTCTGGCTCTCGGCCTTCTTCTTCGTCGGCCTCGCCGTGCTCATTGCCGAACGCCTGTTCCTGCGTTCGATGGTGCGCGGCTGGGCGCGTGAAGGCCGGCTCGACCGCCGCACCATCGTGGTCGGCTCGGACCAGACCGGCGAAAAACTGATCGAAGCGCTCAAGACCCAGGACGATTCGGACATCGATATCCTCGGCGTATTCGATGACCGCAACGACACTCGCGCGCTCGAGACCTGCGCCGGCAGCGCAAAGCTCGGCAAGGTCGACGATATCGTCGAATTTGCCCGCCGCACCCGGGTCGACCTCGTGCTGTTCGCCCTGCCGATCTCGGCGGAGACGCGGATTCTCGAAATGCTGAAGAAATTGTGGGTATTGCCGGTAGACATCCGCTTGTCAGCCCACACCAACAAGCTGCGCTTTCGCCCCCGCTCCTATTCCTATCTCGGCAAGGTCCCGACGCTGGATGTGTTCGAGGCGCCGATCACCGACTGGGACCTGGTGATGAAGTGGCTGTTCGACCATGTCGTCGGCGCCATCATCCTGCTGCTGGCGCTGCCCGTGATGGCGCTGGTCGCGCTTGCTATCAAGCTCGACAGTCCGGGGCCGGTGCTGTTCCGCCAGAAGCGGTTCGGGTTCAACAATGAGCGCATCGACGTCTTCAAGTTTCGCTCGCTGTACCACGATCAGGCCGACCCGCTGGCCTGTAAGGTCGTGACCAAGAACGACAGCCGCGTCACCCGCGTCGGGCGCTTCATCCGCAAGACCAGCCTCGACGAACTGCCGCAGCTTTTCAACGTCGTGTTCAAGAGCAATCTCTCGCTGGTCGGCCCGCGTCCGCACGCGGTGCAGGGCAAATTGCAAAGCCGGTTGTTCGACGAGGCCGTGGACGGATATTTCGCGCGTCACCGCGTCAAGCCCGGCATTACCGGCTGGGCGCAGATCAACGGCTGGCGCGGCGAAGTCGACAGCGAGGAGAAAATCCAGAAGCGCGTCGAGTTCGATCTCTACTACATCGAGAACTGGTCGGTGCTGCTCGATCTCTACATTCTTCTCAAGACTCCCTTAGCGCTGATGACGAAGAACGAGAACGCGTATTAATCGCCCAGGCCTGATCGCCGAAGTCAGGCGATGCGTTACGAGTTGCGTTGCGTAAGTGTAAGAGTGTGTAATGGCGTATGCGGCGACAGCCGAGGGCTTCCCTTCATCGGTAACGGTTGCGCCGCGCGTGGTGGCGCTGCAACGCGTGCTGGTCTGGCTGGCCGGCGCGTCCGTCGCGATCGTTTTCATCGAACCGAGCCCCTATGAGCTGGTGACGCTCGCCGCCATCATCCTCTTCTTCGCGACGGGCTTGCGGCTGCGGCTGGTTTTCATGCCGCTGCTGTTGCTGCTGTTCCTGATCAATGTCGGTTATTCCATCGGCGCCATCCCCGTCATGGACAAGCCTGAGGTCGCCAACTGGATCGCGACCTCCTGGTACATGGCGGTGACGGTGGTCTTCTTCGCGATGGTGGTGTCGGAAGACACCGCCGCGCGGCTGGACATGCTTCGTCGCGGCCTGATCGTCGGCGCTGTCATTGCGGCGACGGCCGGCATCGCCGGCTATTTCAACCTCATTCCCGGCGGACATGATCTGCTGACGCTGTACGAGCGCGCGCGCGGCACCTTCAAGGACCCGAACGTGTTCGGCGCGTTCCTGATACTTCCATCCCTGTTCGTCCTGCAAAGCGTCGTCTCCGACAACTTCCGAAAATCGTTCTGCAGCACGATTGCCCTGGGAATTATGGCGCTTGCGATCCTGCTGGCGTTTTCGCGCGCGGCATGGGGCGGGCTCGCCATCACCTCGGCCTTCATGCTGGCAATGATGGTGCTGACCAGCCCGTCGCGCGCGCAGCGCTCGCGCATCATCGTGATGTCGGTGGTCGCCGTCATCATCGTGGTGATGCTGATCGCCATGCTGTTGTCGTTCGATTCCATCGGCGAAATGTTCAAGCAACGCGCGAGCTTCGATCAAAGCTACGACGAGGGCCGCTTCGGCCGGTTCGGACGGCATATCCTCGGCGCCGAGATGGCGCTCGACCTGCCGTTCGGCATCGGCCCCTTACAGTTCCACAACTACTTCCCCGAGGACACCCACAACTCTTATTTGAACGCCTTCATGTCCGGCGGCTGGATTGCCGGCGTCTGCTATCCCGCGCTGGTGTTCGTCACCGTCATCATGGGGTTTCGCCACGTCTTCGTCCGCGTGCCCTGGCAGCGCGCGTATATTGCGATCTTCGCGGCGTTCCTCGGCACGGTCGGCGAAAGCTTCATCATCGACACCGACCACTGGCGGCACTTCTGGATGATGCTGGGCGCGATGTGGGGTATGTTCGCCGCAGCCCAACGTTACAGGGCGAGCGCGGGGAATCAGGCGCTCGCGGCGCCCTACGATCCCCGCGCGGCGTAGCTCTTACTTTTCAACCCCGAACGTCAGGCCGGCGTGATCGACCAGCCGCTTGATCAGGCGATTGCCCATGGCCGCGCCGGGAGTCCAGATGCCGGCTGGAACGTCCGGCGTGTCGCGCAACAGGCAGATCGCGCATTCCGAGATCATCTTGGAGGTCGATCCATAGCCGGGATCGCGGTCGCCGCGCACCGCGACGCGAACCTGGCGTCCGTCCGGCGCGAGGCCGACGAACAGAAGATCATAGAGACCCGACTCGCGTTCTTCTTTCGACGGACCCTCGCCCGGCTTCGGGCCGCCGGGGCCGCCCTTACTCGCATTGGCGGCGACGACGTGTTTGGCTTTGGCTTCGCCCTGCTCTCCGGGGCCGGTCAGCACCATCTCATCATAGACAAAGTCTTTGCCGTAGGCAAAACCCATCAGCATATTTGAGCGGTGCACGCTGCGGGTGTTGATGGTCGACATGCGGAACGGCGCTGTCCACATGCCCAGATCGTCGTCGAACCGCGGCTTGTTGCCCGGCGGCTGCTTGGGACCTTCAAAACCCGGCGTCAATGAGAATGGATCCTTCAGGAGCGCAACCAGACTAAGGTCTTTCGCCGCCGCCGCGAACGTCGCCTTGACGCTCGCCACAGTGCCGCCCGAAAATGTCTCCGTCATGTTGCGGACGCGGCCTTTGACACGG
>JBGQCE010000148.1:0-7584 GCA_041495185.1 Bradyrhizobium sp. | reverse complement strand
TGGGAGAGCGATGAGTTAGTGACGAGCGCTGACTACGTCCGCCCGATCTGACAACACGCTGAACTTTGGACGTCTGCCGTGGATCGAGACTATCTTAAATGCGACATCGAAATAGTCGGCGTCTCAAAGCTCCAACTTCTTGGCCCGAACGCTGCTGGTCTCAAGGTGTCGCCACCTGACCTGACGTTAATTGCCGAACATAATGCGGGCGTGTTTCCGACTGAGCGCATGATCGGTGTAATCGATGGCCGCGCACAGATCAAGAGTCATGGGCCGCGTGACATGCCTGTTTGGGGCGATCAATATGCGAGTCGTGCGGCTGAGCATTTTGCCGGTTCTCCGTACGATCAGGAAGCCTTCGTACGAGGCCGCGTTCTCATCTTGGTCGACTATCTCCGCCGTATTCAGCAATAAGGATTTATGTTTCGTCTATCGTGTCGCAACTTAACCACTGGGTTGTCGCCTGTCGGCCTCTTGGCGATTCGTAACAAGTTAAAGCGGTATTCTCGATGCAGAATTCCCTCATGCGCACCGTCTACTTCCTGACCGCGTTGATCGTCGCAGGCGGCACGACCAATGCTGTCGCCACGCCGTTAAGCCCATTTCGGTATGAAGCGCAGGCGCAACGGCATTGCCCGGATGACGCGGTGGTCTGGCTCGATTTTCGAAAAGGCATCTATTATTTCAAACGGCAAAATCGCTACGGGCAGGGCAATACCGGGAGCTTCGTGTGTCGGGAGGAAGCTCGCAGCAACGGCTATCGTCGCTCGTTGCTTGGATTTCGGTAGGTCGGGTCAAACAAGTATGGCACCCAAAGTGGTTCCTTGCGTCAGTAGAGCGCCGAGGCCGAAAGTCTGATCGCCTGGCGACCCGAGGGCAGCGTCGTTACAACCGGTGCGACAACACCGCCGCCGAGCGAGCGCGCCGCCAACCAGCCGGGGTACGCCCGCTGCAGCATCCCAAACCTCCTCACCAAAGCGGGATCAGGCCCTGGATCCCCTTGCCGCGGAAAACGCTCGCCTGGATGCCAAGATAAACAACATTTGCCGTGGCTGTTGAGCAGGCGTTGCGCCGCCCATCGCCGCGATCGCGTCGGGCCCGCTTGACGCAGATCAATGCAGGCAGGTCGTTATAGGCTTAAGAGAAAGTCTTCATGTTCTCGGGCAGGGAGGCGTGAATGACAAGTCTTCTGGAGTCTAATGCGCGCGCTGCGCTATGTCGTCAGCTCGCCAAGCTTGAACCGGACAGTAAGAATCTTTGGCTTGCGGAGGCGGACAGGTGGTCGCGTCTCACGCAAAAACCAGGCGCCGCGATCGCGGCGCGTCACGGCCAGCCAGCCGGGACGTGGTGCTGGGAGGTCACGCCAAAGCACAAACACCGCGACGCCAAAACGGCGGGAGTTCAGTTTGAGTTGCGGAGCGCCGCCAAAGCAGCGGACAAGGATACGTTCGAAGAGCTCTTAAGCGATATGTCGCTTTGGACTCGCGAGCCAAATTGAAGCTCTCGCGACTGGACGCCTGCCGCGACACCAACCGCGACGTCATGATCAGCGAACTAGCCGACGCGAACAGCAGTCGCGGTTTACAGTTGGTTACTGTCAGACCCGCTCTACAGGAACTGCGAACACATACCCGACACCGCGCTCGGTCTGTATAACGCGCGCTTTTCAGTGATGTACGCACGGATCTTTCGTTGCACTGGCATGCGCCGTCGTCCCGGCCTGTTCAGAGAGCCGGACACGTTCTTTGCCGGACGGGGAACCAGAAATGCTCCGTTGGTTAGCAATTCCCTGCTGCGGGTAGCTTTGTCTTGCGCTAGAGTTTGCAGATCAACATTAGCGCAGGTCTAAAATGCAGATCCGGCCCGGTGACGAAGATTTGCTGCTGATAATCGACGTGCAGAACGATTTCTGCCCCGGCGGCGCGCTTGCAGTTGCCGACGGTGATGCCGTGGTGCCGGTTATCAATCGCCTTGCCGAACGCTTCGACCATGTCGTGCTGACCCAGGATTGGCATCCGTCCGGCCATAGCTCTTTTGCGACATCACATCCCGGTTCTGCTCCCTTTGACATCATCAGCATGCCCTACGGCCAGCAAACCCTTTGGCCTGATCACTGCATCCAGGGGACGCCGGGGGCGGCCTTTCATCCGCAACTGGCGACAGAGAAGGCGGAATTGGTGATCCGCAAAGGCTTCCGCACTGAAATCGATTCCTACTCCGCGTTCTATGAAAACGATCGGCGCACCCCCACGGGTCTAGCTGGTTATTTACGCGAGCGCGGCTTGCGGCGGGTCTTCCTGGCTGGACTCGCGACCGACTTTTGCGTCTATTACTCGGCCGTCGATGCATGCGGGCTCGGCTTTACCACTGTGGTAATCGAGGCTGGTTGCAGGGCTATCGATCTGGCAGGTTCGCTCGACGCCGCCTGGGCCGGGATGGCTGCGGCAGGCGTGCAACGCGTCAACAATCTCGGCTAGCGCGCATTCGTGGATACCGGTTTTGCGATCGGAATACGCGCGTGATTGTGCGACGGTCTGAACTTACGCGGTCCGCGTCGTCCGGTTCGGCATTCCGCCGACCGCTATGATTTCCGCGCATAATTGCTCGATCGTCGTGCGGTGCCGCATCGCGGTCTGCCGGATCAGCGTAAACGCGTCGGTCTCGGAGAGGCCGTGACCGCGCATTATCTGCAGAACCGCGGCGAAGACGACGCGCCGGGAACGAATACGATCCTCCAGTCTTTCGATATAGGCGGCTTCATCAATTCTCCGCTGCGCGGAATCGAATGCAACCACGAGTGCGGTGTAAAGTCCGGCCGAGCGCAGCGGCTTGATCAAAAACGATGCCGGTTGCAGGTCAAGCAGCCACTTCAATCGGCTGGGCGTCTCCGTTCCGATCAGCGCGATGATCGGTGCGCCAACCTTCCACACCGTGGCCAGATCGGACTTGATGGGAATGGTGTCGGCGTCCATCACAATGACATCAACGTTTTGGTCGGGCTGGGGTGGCTCGGCCGGGTCATGTTCAGAAATCGTCATGCCCAGGCGGTTGAGCTGGCGGCGCACGATTGAGATTTCGCGGTCATCCCTCATCACCATAAGGGCGCGACGGCCGCGGACGGAGAAAGGCGATGATCTCGTCATTTCACGATACGCAGATGGTTTGACCGTTTTGTCATCAAATCATTGCCCTTTTCCAGCCTCGTGCCAATCGCCGTCAGGTCGAGGTTCGACAGATACGGATCGGGTCGTTCAGGGGCATCCGCTTCCCAGAAGATCTTGAACTGACACCCAGGTACGGAACGTGCCAAACGCGGTGTCAGGAAGCAGTGATTGTTGTCGGGGTCGACCCAGACCGGTCCTTGTGGAGAATCGTAACGGTGATTTGCGGAAGCGCGCCGGACCGCTCCGACGTCGGTCGAGCCCGCGCGGCGGATAGCGCGGGCGAGCAGCATCACGCAGACGTAAGTCGATTGTCCGTCGACGGAGAGGTTGCTGTCCGCGCCGTAGCGGGCCTTCCACCGCGCAACAAAAGCGCGATTTTCGGACCCCTCGATGCTCTCGAAATAAGCAGATGATGTAATGCATCCGACGGAGGCCGCCGATCCGATCAGCCTCAGTTCGGGTTCGCACAGGCTGCAGCTCAGCATGGGAATCGTGAGGCCGGCACGCGTCGCAGCCGCGTGTAGCGCGCGCATAAAGGCGTAGCTGGATTCACCGACAAGCGTATTGATCACAACCGGCGGCTTTCGATCGATGACTTCCTTGACGATATGGTCCACGGCGGTCTCGCCGAGCTCGAGCAGGCGTTCAGCGAGGATCCGGCCGCCGGCGCTGGTCACGATTTCACGAATGACCCGGTTGGTTTCCCACGTCCAGACATAGTTGGATCCGATGCAAAACACCTCGCCGGAGATGTGATCCAGCATATGCCGCACCAGCGGCACGACGTGCTGATTGGGCGCCGCCCCGACATAGATAACGTTGTCGCTGCTTTCGAACCCCTCGTATCGTGCCGGGTGCCAGAGCAGCCGCTCGGTGCGTTCGACGATGGGAATGACCTGCTTGCGCGAGGCCGACGTGTAACAACCGACGATATGATCGACGTGTTCTTCGCGAATTAAATCGGCGCATGCGGTGTGATACGCGGCGACGACGCCGCCGGGATCACGCAGATGGGGCGCGAACATGAAATCGAACTCATCGCTCTGATTGACTTCGTCGATCGCCATCAACGCACTCTTCCGCATCTCGCCTGCCATCATGGCGTAAGGTCCCGTTTGGGAAAATACGAGGCCGAGAGGGATGGACGGCTTTTTCATGAAGAGGCTGCGGAGTTGTGTGGCAATTATCTCATGGCATCGATCTGTCACCTTGTATCACCAAACTGCCGTGCGTGTCATTTGTGCTACCCCGCACAAAAAAGGGGCCCGCATCGCATTGACAAGTCCGGTAACGCTAAGACACAATAACATTGTACGTGAATGCGTGCATTGCGAAAGAGTTCTCGCGCAGCCGATGACGTCTGAGTGACGACCCTCAAGTTTCGTTCTGCCTCGTAAGCCTACGCGACCATTTATAGTAGCGGCATCAATGCCATTCGGGGCCTTTTCGGGCCGCGGGTGGCTTTTTTCGTTTGTCTTCCAAAAGGCAGGAATTGGGTGAAGCATGGTAGTTCGCCTTCCGACACTGGCGCAAATCGACAACCTCGGATCCAATTTCGGTCTTGTTCTCACGTCGGAAGAGGTTGTGGCCTTTCAGGAGGCCTTCAAAGGACCTTTGGCCTCATATGGCCGGCTTGACGAATTGGTTCCGCCCGCCTTGGCGCCGATTGCGCCCCGATCGCCCGGATACCGGCCTTCGGCGTCAGAAAATCCGTACGGCGCCTGGTACTGGAAGACGAATATCCAAGCCGGCCGGGGAGGGCTGCTGAGCGGCAAGAAGGTCGCGATCAAGGACAATATCTGCGTAGCAGGCGTCCCGATGATGAACGGCTCGGCGTTGCTTGAGGGTTATGTCCCGGAACTCGATGCCACCGTGGTGACACGGATTCTTGAAGCGGGAGGCACCATCGCAGGCAAGGCGGCCTGCGAGGATCTCTGTTTTTCGGGTGCAAGTCACACCTGCGCGAGCGGAGTGATCCGCAATCCGCACAACGTCGCCCACAGCGCCGGCGGTTCATCGGGTGGAAGTGCAGCCCTCGTGGCGGCTGGCGAGGTGCCGATGGCGCTTGGTGGAGATCAGGGCGGATCAATCCGTACGCCGTCAAGCTGGTGCGGTATCTATGGCCTGAAACCAACCTGGGGGCTGGTGCCGACCACGGGCTCGATGCCGATCAGTTATTCTCTCGATCACTGCGGCCCGATGGGCGCATCGGTCGAAGATGTCGCGCGGCTATTGACCGTGATTGCCGGCCATGACGGTTGGGACACGCGAACGATTGCAGCTCGTACCGGCGATTACATGGCCGCGCTCGGCAAGCCGGCAAAGGGATTGCGCGTCGGCATCCTGCGTGAAGGATTTGGTCATCCCGAAAGCGATCCCGCTGTCGACGCCAAGGTGCGCGCGGCGATTGCGGCATTGAAGAAGGCCGGCGTCGAAGCCGAGGAGGTCTCGGTGCCCTGGCATCTCGACGGGCCGCATGTCTGGAGCGGTATCATCCTGGAGGGTGCAGCCGAGATGATGCTGAAGGGATATGGCGTCGGTAACAACATCCACGGGTACTATCCGCTTTCAATGCAGGAAGCCTTTGCCCGCGGCATGGGGACGCGGATCAACGACGTCTCGCCCACCGTGAAGCTGGTGCTGATGCTCGGCGAATACATGCATCGCCATTATCACGGGCGCTATCATTCGAAGGCGCAGAATCTGCGGGTGTTGCTGCGCCGCGCCTACGACGCGGCGCTCGAAAAATTCGATGTGCTGGCGATGCCGACGATTCCATTTACCGCAACGCCGATTCCGCCGGCCGATGCGCCGCTCGGCGTCGCGATCGATATGGCGCTCAACATGCAGGCCAATACCTGCTCGTTCGACGTGTCGGGGCATCCTGCCTTCACCGTGCCATGCGGCCGTGTTAACGGTTTGCCGGTCGGCCTGATGATGGTCGGGCGTCACTTCGAGGAAACGACATTGATACGGCTTGCTTCGGCGCTCGAAGCCGGCGGCGACTGGAAGTTGAACTAGAACCGGGCGGCGGCGTTCCGGCGCGTCACTGATCGGCATCGCCGCCATCGTTTGACGATTTGAGGGTATTCCGATGATCAACGACCCCTGGCTCAAGAGTTCGATCATGGCGAAGCGTGGCCTTGCCAAGGGTCAAGCCGGCAAACGCCACGAACTCTCGATCGCGGCGCAAGGCGATTTCCACTATGTCTACGGGCCCTATGCCAAGCCGGTACTCACGATCAGCCCCGGCGACGTCGTCGTGGTGGAAACGGAAGATGCCTTCGGCGGCGTCATCACCAGCGAAAAGGACAGCCCTACCGCCAAATTGCAATTTCCATTTCTCAATCCGCAATGTGGCCCGGTTGCCGTCAGCGGCGTGGAGAAGGGCGATTGCCTGGCCGTCCAGATTCATGCCGTGGAGACAAGGGGCGCGCAACCTGCGGGGAAGACCTGCATCATCCCGGAATTCGGCGGCCTGGTCGGAACGGCGTCGACCGCCATGCTCAATCCGCCGTTGCCCGAGCGGGTGAGGGTGATGCACGTCGACAAGAACGGCGTGCGCTGGAGCGACAAGATCATCCTCCCTTACCAGCCGTTCATCGGCACGATCGGGGTTTCGCCCGAGATCGAGGCGATCTCGTCGCTGCAACCGGACTACCACGGCGGCAACATGGATTTGCCGGATGTCGCGCCGGGCTCAATCCTCTATTTTCCGGTGCATAGCAAAGGCGGCCTTCTCTATGTCGGCGATTGCCATGCCGCGCAGGGCGACGGCGAGTTGTCAGGGGTCGCGATCGAACAGCGCGCCACCGTCACGCTGCAGATCGACGTCATCAAGAACTGGAGCTTCGCATGGCCGCGGCTTGAGACGGAAAGCTTTTTGATGACGATCGGCAGTGCCCGGCCGCTGGAAGACGCGGCGCGCATCGCCTACCGCGAACTCGTGCGCTGGATGAGCGCCGACTACGGGTTCGACGAGATCGACGCCTACATGCTTCTGAGCCAGGCCGGACGCATCCGGCTCGGAAACATGGTCGATCCAAAATACACGATGGGCGCGTCGATTTTGAAAAAATATCTGGTCTCATGACGTCTCGGCAACAAGGAGGGAGTACTGCAATGAAAGTCAATCGCAGAAGGTTCTTAGAGGGTACGGCCGCTACCGCGGCTGCCGGCATGTTCGGTTCCAACGCCTGGGCGGAAGATCCGATCAACGTCGCAAGCATCCACGATCTCTCGGGCGGGCTCGACATTTATGGCAAGCCGATGGTCGATGCGCTGACGCTTGCTGTCGAAGAAGCCAACGCGGCCGGCGGTCTGCTTGGACGGCAGATCAAACTGATCAATTACGATACCCAATCGAACATGCAGCTCTACACCCAGTTCGCGCAGCAGGCTGCGCTGAAGGACAAGGTTG
>JBGQCE010000147.1:0-7588 GCA_041495185.1 Bradyrhizobium sp. | reverse complement strand
CGCGATGTGCGCGACATCGTTTTCGGTGGTGCAGAACACCACCTTGGGCTGGTCGCCGCCGGGCATGCGGCGCAGATTGCCGAGGAATTCATAGCCATCCATGATGGGCATGTTCCAGTCGAGCAGGATCGCATCGGGCAGCCCGCGCTTGCAGACTTCCAATGCCTTCTCGCCGTCCTCGGCTTCGATGATCTGGAAATCAAGGCCTTCCAGGATTCGCCTTGCGACCTTTCGAATGACGCTTGAGTCATCGACAACAAGACATGTTCTCATTTCAGCCTCTACTACTTCAGATCCCGACAGGGACGTTTCCATTGCAGCTTAAGTTTACGCCGTGCTTGCTGCTGATCCTTATGCCGCCAGCATGTCCGGCACGATTTCGAGGACGCGATCGATGTCGAGGACGACCATGAGCTGGCCGTCGAGGCGATGCACGCCGCCGGCGAGCTTGGCCATGCGGGAATCGAGGTTGACGGGGTTTTCTTCGCGGCCGTCGTCGGGAAGCTTGAGCACCTCGCCGATCTGGTCGATCAAGAGGCCATAGGACTCGCCGCGCAGGTCGACACCGACCGCCATCGGCGCCTTGCCGTCGTCGTTCTTCGGCAGGCCGAGACGGGCGCGCATGTTCACCACAGTGACGATGCGGCCGCGCAGATTGAGCACGCCGGCGATCTCGCTTGACGACAGCGGCACCCGCGTCAGCCGCTCCGGCATGAACACGTCCTGGACGCGAGAGATCGGCAGACCGAACAGTTGGCCGCCGACCACGGCGGTGACGTATTCGGCGACGGCGCCTTCGCTGATTTCAGTCCTGCTGGTCATGCTCTAATCCCTCATGCCGCCCGGTTGAGCTCGGCGGTCTGTTCCTTCAGCGCCGCGATCAGGCCGGGGCGGTCGAACTTGGCGACGTAATCGTGGAAGCCGGCCAGCCGCCCGCGCTCGATCGCCGCCGGCGACACCATCGAGGACAGCGCGATGATCGGCATCGAGCTCAAATGCGCATCGGCCCGGATGGTCTCGGCGAACTCGAACCCGTTCATGTCGGGCATTTCGATATCGGTCAGCACCACGTCGAAGGATTGCCCCGAGCGCAGCGCCAGCAGGCCCTCCTGCGCACTGGGGGCCACCCGCACCCTGTAGCCCGCGGCTTTCAGGACCGGCGCCAGCATGTTGCGGAAGAACGCGCTGTCGTCGACCAGCAGCACCGATTGGGCGGATGCCGAGGGGCGCATCTCCTTGCGGCTGAACCAATCGGCAAACGCCATCGGCAGGAAGTAGCCGACGTCGATCACTTCGGTGGCCTGGCCCTTGATCACGGCGGAGCCGAGAATGCCTGCCTCGCCGCCTGCAACCTCGATGTTGAGCTTCTCCTCGACGATGTCGATGATCTCGTCGACCACAAGCCCCATCGAGCGGCCGTCATCGGCGAACACCAGGATCGGCTGGGCGCCGGAGGTCTGGACGTTGACGCCATCCATCTGCACCAGCGGCATCAGCTGGTCGCGGTATTGCACCATATAGCGGCCGTTGGAGAGTTCGATCTTGTCGGTGGCGAGCTCTTCCAGCCGGGTCACCAGGCCCAGCGGCACCGCCTTGGGCTGATTGGTGCCGGCGCGGAACACCAGCAGCGAGGTCAATTGCTCGGCGGCGCTGGCGCGCATCGCCGCGTTCTCGTCCGCGATCTCGTGGGAGGCTGAGCCGGAGGCGCCGAGCGCTTTGGCAATGCCGTTGGGGTCGATGATCATGATCACGGCGCCATCGCCCAGGATGGTATTGCCGGAGAACATGTCGATGTGGCGCAGCTTGGTCGACATCGGCTTGACCACGATTTCTTCGGTGTGGAACACCCCATCGACCACGATGCCGAAGGTCTGGCTACCAACCTGGGTCACCACGATGAAACCGTTCTCCGGGTCGGAGGAGGAGCCGTCGTCGATCTTGAGCAGCTTCTTCAGGTGCATCAGCGGCAACAGCTTGTTGCGCAGCCGCAATACCGCGGTGTCCTTGATGCGCTCGATGCGGTGCTCGGAGTTGGCGCGTGCCCGCACCAGTTCGACCACCGAAAGCTGCGGGATCGCAAAGCGGTCGCCGGCGGCCTCCACGATCAGGGCGGAGACGATGGCCAGCGTCAGCGGGATCTTGATGGTGACGGAGGAGCCCTCGCCGGCCACCGACTTGACGTCGATGGTGCCGCCGATCTGGTCGATATTGGTGCGCACCACGTCCATGCCGACCCCGCGGCCGGACACGCTGGTGACGGCGGCGGCGGTGGAGAAGCCGGGCGCGAAGATGAACTTGTGGATCTGCGCTTCCGTCATCTTCTCCAGTTCGGCCTCGCTGACGAGACCGTTCGCCACCGCCTTGGCCTTGATCCGCTCGGTGTTGAGCCCGCGGCCGTTGTCGGCGATGCAGATGATGATGTGGCCGCCTTCATGATAGGCCGACAACCTGATGGTGCCCTGCTCGGGCTTGCCGGCGGCCGCCCGCTCGGCCGGCGTCTCCAGCCCGTGATCGGCGGAGTTGCGCACCATATGGGTGAGCGGGTCCTTGATCAGGTCGAGCACCTGGCGGTCGAGCTCGGTGTCGGCGCCGTGCATCTCCAGTTCGATCTGCTTGCCGAGTTCGCCGCTTAGGTCGCGCACGATCCTTGGCAGCTTCTGCCAGGCGTTGCCGATCGGCTGCATCCGCGTCTTCATGACGCCTTCCTGCAGTTCGGCGGTAACGTTGGACAGCCGCTGCAGCGGCACCTTGAACTCGGTGTCCTCGTTGCGCCTGGAGATCTCCAAAAGCTGATTGCGCGTCAGAACCAGCTCCGACACCATCGTCATCAGGTGTTCCAGCGTATCCACGTTCACACGGATCGACTGGTTGGCGACGCGGTCGCCTTCCGATGCGTCGGGATCGGCGGGCGGTTTCTTCGCGGCCGGCTTTGCCTCTTTCGCTGACGCGGCGCGCTTCTCTGGCGCAGGTGCCGCCTCCTGCTTGGGTGCGGGGGCTGGCGCCGGCGCAACCTCGATCGCGGTCTCGCGGAACGCACGCTCCAGTTCGTCGAGCGACACTTCGCCCGGACGCAATTGCCGCTCCAGTGGCTGCGGCACCGGCATGCCCTGCGCAACCGCGGGTGCGGCTGGCGGAGCCGGCGCTGACGCGACCAGCGAAGCTGGCGCTGACATCGCTTCCATCCCGCGCTCTACCATCGCCTGCAGTTCATCGATCAAGTCCTGATCGGAACCATCCGGCTCGGCCTCGGTCGCCTCAAGCTGGCCCAGGATCTCCTTGATCCGGTCGATCGTCATTAGAATCAGCGAGACCGCTTCGGCCGTGACCGGCATGCCGTCACGGAACTTGCCCATCAGGGTCTCGCCGGCATGGGCCAGCGCTTCGAGCCGCGGCAATCCGAGAAAGCCGCAGGTGCCCTTGATGGTATGAACCAGGCGAAAGATGTTATCGAGTATTTTGGAATTGTTAGGGTCCTGCTCGAACCGAACCAGCTGGTTATCGACGGTATCCAGGCTTTCACTGGTTTCCGTCAGAAACTCCCGCAACAGATCATCCATGAAACTGACCTTCGAACACTCGGGGCACGCGACTTCGACGCGCCTTCCGGAATTTGGCCAGCTTCTCCGCAAAGCGTTTAATATTGGTTGAGTAAATGGAAAAGAACGGGATCAACAAGGAGATAAGACGGCTTCACGGAATCCGCAGGCCGTTTGTAAACCGTTGGTTAACCATATTTTCGGTCGCAGAGCATTTTCCGGCAAGGCGGAATCCGGCTTGCCGTCAGAAAATGCTCCACTTCATCAACTGCGCGTATTCCACTTTTGCGGAATACGCGCTGCGGCCTCAGGAGGCGGTGATGACCACCGCATCGCCCTCGGGCGCGAGCACCACATTCAGTCCGCAGGCCTGCGCCAGAAGCCGGGTGTAATAGGGCTGCACCGCATGCGCATCGACACTTCCACCGTATCGCGAGCTCAGTAGATCGGCGATATTTTGCGGCATGCGGGCGTTGAGCCCGCTGGCCGCGACGCGAAAGCCGATCGTCTCGCCTTCGCCGATCTGATCGACCGTGAGCACGCCGCCACGTGGTATCGTCTGCTGCGCGATCACCATCATGTTCAGGAGCAGCTTGACCCGGTTTTTCGGAAGCAGCACGCGCGGCAAATTCCACGCGATCGTGGTCTTGCCGTCCTCGAGGTGACCCCGCGCCATGGTTTGCGCGTCGCCGAGATCGATCTGCGCGCCCGACGATCCCGCAGCCCCAAACGCCAGCCGGCAGAACTGCAATCGCGCCGAGGCGGTCTTGGCGCTCTTGCGGATCAAATCGAGCGCGAATTCGCGATCTTCCGGTTTGGGGTTGTCGTCGAGGACCTCAAGCCCATTGACGATAGCGCCCACCGGACTGATGAGATCGTGGCAAACTCGCGAACACAACAGCGCCGCCAGTTCGAGGGCGTCGGGGGCGGGACCGGGGGACGAGGTGCCAGACATAAGGTGTTCCTGGAAATCCGCGACAGCGCGGACACGGCGAATCACGCATGTTCGCTGGCTTGATACACTGCGAACGCGCGGGCTGCCAACACAGGTGATGAACCTTAAGGGAAGGACGAGCGGCATATGAGTGAGGTCCGCCATGAATGAGGCACATTCGTCAGGGCCCGCGATCGATGGCGATGCCGCGGCCGCGCTGATGGAACCCCTGACCGATCTCGTGATCCGGGCCGGGGCCGCCATTCTTGCCGTCAACCGTGGCGCGATGCGGATCGACGGCAAGGTCGACGGATCGCCGGTAACGGAAGCGGATCTGGCCGCCGACCGAATCATTGCCGACGGTCTGGCGCGGCTTGTTCCTGATGTCCCGGCCCTGTCGGAGGAGCGCGTTGATCTGGCGAAGCCGCCTTACAGCGGCAGCTTCTTCCTGATCGATCCGCTGGATGGCACCAAGGAATTTGTCGCCGGGCGCAGCGAGTTCACGGTCAATCTCGCGCTGGTGACCAATGGGACGCCGCTCCTCGGCATTATCGGCGCACCGGCGCTCGGGCTTGTCTGGCGAGGGCTGGTGGGTCGCGGCGCGGAGCGGCTGACAACACGCGAGGGGGCCGTGGCCGAGCCGATCCATACCCGCACCCATCCCCGGCGCGGCGACCCCTGGATCGTGGCGGTCAGCCGCTCGCACGGAGACAGCCGCACCGAAGCCTTTATTGCAGAGAGACCGGGCGCGATCCGCGAGGTGCTGGGCTCAGCCGTCAAATTCGGCCGGGTGGCGGAGGGTGGCGCCGACATCTATCCCCGCCTCGCTCCAACCAGCGAATGGGACGTCGCGGCGGGCCACGCCGTTGTCACCGCGGCCGGCGGCAGGATCACCGATGCGAAAGGGTCTGACTTGCAGTTCGGCAAAGGGCGCCAGGGCCTCAAGGGACAGCAGGGCTTTATCGTGCCGGAATTCATCGCCTGGGGTGACCCCGCGGCGGCGCGCGCTCGCTACTGAGCCAGATCCTGCGCCAGCACCGGCCAGCGCGTATTCGCCTCCCGCAGGAAGCGAGCGGGATCGGCGGCAAAGGCGTCCCGGTTTTCTTCCCGGCCGAACAGATAAAGCCGCTGTCCCGAAATCAGCCAGAACCGGGGGTTCCCCGCATAGGTGACACCGCGGGCCAGATCGAACGGGTCGTAGCCGCCGAACTGGGGGCCGTAAATATCGGGATGGGCGACAAAGGAGGCGCGATTGCCGTCATTGCGGAAACGCCAGACGGCGCCTGCCTCGGAGGCCTCGAAGTCCGGCCGACCGACCAGGGGGCGGGCATCGACAAAGTAGGCGACGGGGTCGAAGCCCTCGATGGCAAGGCCCGAGTAGCGATTCACGACCACCCGCTCGGTGGTCGCGGCCTGGGCCGGGAGCCCGGAAAGGGCCTGCGCCGCAAGGCTTGCCCATGCAAGGCCTGCCAGTAAGCCGATAAAGGCCATTCCGGGGCGAAAGCCCGTTCCGGAACGACTGCCGTTTCTTTCCTGCCGCTGTGCCGTCATAGTTGGTGCCGATAACATCCGAGTCGGGGGACACTGGACGCAACCTAAAGCCGTGCCTGTTGGCATCCGGTTAAGGCGGCGGCCAGAATTTTCGATACCCAGGGGTTCTTTCATGACTTTCGCCTCACGCCTTGCATCGGTGACGCTCGCCGCGCTGATGTGCTGGACCGTGCCCGCCTCCTCGCAGCAGCCGGCGCCGCAATTGCCGCCGCCGCAGCATCAGCCCAGCCCCAACACCTTTGGCCCGGACGAGCTGACCAACGCCGGACACCGGTTCTTCGGCAACGTCTCGCGCGGTCTCGCCTCGGTGATCGAGCGTGCGGTCAGCCAATGGGGCCTGCCGAACGGCTATATTCTGGGCGAGGAAGGCTCTGGCGCGTTCGTGGCCGGACTGCGGTATGGCGAAGGCACGCTCTATACCAAGAATGCCGGCGATTTGCGGGTCTACTGGCAGGGGCCGTCGGTCGGCTTCGACTGGGGTGGCGACGGCGCGCGCACCATGACGCTGGTTTACAACCTTCCGGCAACCAACGCGATCTACCAGCGCTTTGCCGGCATCGACGGCTCCGCCTATATCATCGGCGGTTTCGGCATGACCGCGCTGACCGCCAACAACATCGTGCTGGTACCGATCCGCTCCGGCCTGGGCTTACGCCTCGGCGCCAATATCGGCTATCTCAAATACACGCCGCGCGCGACCTGGAACCCGTTCTGACCTCATCCAGCCAGGGCTCAAACGTCTCTGGTTTGGGGATTCACGTTAACGCGCCATTAGGCTGGCGTTTACCCTGTGCCCCATGGCATTGTGATCAGTGGTTTTCTCGCGGGGAGTAGCGTTTCATGATCGAACCGATCATGTATCTGGCGATCGGTTTTCTGGTCTCGATGCTGTTCGGGCTGATGATCGTGCCGCTGGTGCATAACCGCGCGGTGCGGCTGACGACCCGGCGGCTTGAGGCGGCGACGCCGTTGTCGATGGCGGAAATCCAGGCCGACAAGGATCAGCTGCGCGCGGAATTCGCGATGTCGGCGCGGCGGCTCGAGATGAGCGTCGACCAGCTCAAGAACAGGACCACCAGCCAGCTCGCCGAACTCGGCAAGAAATCCGATGCGATCAATCGCATGAAGCTCGAGCTTGGCGAAAAGAACGCCACGATCTTTTCGCTTGAAGCGCGCGAGAAGGCGATCAAGGAACAGCTGCGCGCCACCGAAGAGGAATTCGGCGCCAAGACGGAATCGCTGCGTGACGCCGAGCAGGCGCTGAAGGAAAAACAAAACGACCTCGCCAAGCTCAACACCGAATTGTCCGACCGTTCGATGATGGCGGAGAGCCGCCAGGTCGAACTGGTCGCGGTGCGCGCCCAGATCGATGCGCTCAAGAATCGTGTCGGCGATGCCGAAAAGGAATTTGCCGCAACCCAGGCGCGGCTTGAGCAGGAGCGCGGCGAATCCGAGAAGGCGACGCGCGAACTTTCCGAAGCGCGCAGCCGCGTGGAAAACTCGAGCCAGCGGGTCACCGATCTCGATCGCCAGCTGATCGTGCAGGTCAAGGAAGCCGAAATGCTCG